>JBPCWT010000250.1:0-6026 GCA_051009255.1 Ruegeria sp.
TTGCCACCGGGATAGGTCTTGGAGACACCCTGCATGTGGTAGACATATTGATAGGCGGCCATGTCGCGTCCTTTGGATCGGGGAAATCAGGTTGAAACGCTAGATAGCCAAGCGGGACGGGCGGGGCAAGCTGATGGTTTTGGGAATTGTGGGGGGAGTCATGGCTGGTTGCCGAGGGTGGCAGGGGCGTTGGACGCAACCTGTTGATTGACAACACCGCTGAGTTCTGAACAACAGCAGGGGATGTTGCGAAACTTGATCCCATATGCGCGGCCCGGGCAGGTCGTGGGGTTGTTCGGAGGGTCTTTTGATCCGCCGCATCAGGGCCATGTGCATGTGACGTGCGAGGCGATGAAGGCGTTCGGGCTGGATCGGGTGTGGTGGCTGGTGTCGCCGGGCAATCCGCTGAAACAGCACGGCCCTGCACCGCTGGCGCAGCGGATGGCGGTGGCGCAGGCGGTGATGCAGCATCCCGATGTCGAGGTGACGGATATCGAGGCGCTGACAGGCACACGGGCAACCGCCGATACTCTGGCGGCGCTGCGGCGGCTATATCCCGAGGTGCGCTTTGTCTGGTTGATGGGGGCGGATAACCTGGCGCAGTTTCATCAGTGGAAAGACTGGCGGACGATCATGGATTCGGTACCGGTGGGGGTGATGGCCCGGCCCGGTGACCGGATATCGGCCCGGATGTCGCGTGCGGCGCGGGTCTATCGAAAGTATCGAATTGACAGTCAAGCGCGGCAGTTGCTGGGACGGGCAAGCGCGCCTGCGTGGTGTTTTGTCAATGTACCAATGGTTAATGTCAGCTCGACGGATATCCGCACGCAAGGTGGGTGGAAATCCGAAGTGTTGCCTGAATAGCCCTGTGCGCACATAATGATTTTGAGTGGTTGTGCGTTGTTGATCTCTGGGATTTTGTTTGACCCATGATTGATCGGATTTCACGTCGTTTGTTCTTGGGTGGACTGGGGTCGTTGTTGATCCCGGCCGCTGCTTTGGCCGATGCGCCGGTGAACTCTCTCAGGCCGCAACTGCGCGGCACTGAACTGAGCGGGATCGAACGGTTCATTCAGTCGGCGGGCCTGAGAGGCGAAGTTGCCTTTGCTGTTGCCGATGTTCAGACCGGCGACCATCTGGAAACCTTTGGTGCGACCGAAGGGTTGCCCCCGGCGAGTGTGGCCAAGGCGCTGACGGCGCTTTATGCGCTGGATGTTCTGGGGCCAGAGCATCGGTTCGAGACAACCATCATGGCCGATGGCCCGGTTGAAAACGGTATATTGCAAGGCGACCTGATACTTGTTGGCGGCGGGGACCCGTTGCTGGACACCGACGCATTGGCGACAATGGCGGGCAACCTGCGGGAGGCCGGGATCACCGAGGTACGGGGTGCGTTCAAGGTTTATGACGGCGCGTTGCCATATGTGAACAGCATCGACCCGCAACAGCCCGATCATGTCGGCTACAGCCCGTCGATCAGCGGGATTTCGTTGAATTTCAACCGGGTGCATTTTGAATGGAAACGCGGGGCCGAGGGCTATGACGTTTCTATGGATGCCCGCAGCGCAAGTTACAAACCGGCCGTGGACATGGCCAGCATGCGCGTCGAAGCGCGTAAAGTGCCGATTTACACATATGAATCCAGTGCCCGTGTGGACCGTTGGACCGTTGCCAAGGCGGCGCTGGGCAAAGGGGGCGCACGCTGGTTGCCCGTGCGCAAACCGGCGCTTTATGCTGGTGACGTGTTTCGCACGCTGGCGCGGGTGAACGGGATCGTTCTGGGCCGGGTTCAGGTGACGGCCGAACCGCCTGAGGGCACAGTTTTGGTGACCCATCAGAGTGACCCGTTGAAAAGCATTCTAAAGGGGATGTTGAAATATTCGACCAACCTGACCGCCGAGATGGTGGGGATGGCGGCAACCCGGGCGCGGGGAATCGAACCGCAGAGCCTGGTGGATTCAGCGGCGGAAATGAACCTTTGGGCGGCTGAAACCTATGGCGCTGATCGCATCCGCATGGTGGACCATTCAGGATTGGGTGACGCGTCACGGATGGCACCCGCGGACCTGGTCAAGGCCTTGGTGCAGGCGCAAAAAGCAGGAACATTGCGACCCTTGCTGAAACCGTTTGCGCTGACTGACAGCAAGGGCAGACCAATCAAGGGGCATCCGATCAAGGTGGATGCAAAGACCGGAACGCTGAATTTCGTGTCTGGACTGGGCGGATTTGTGACGACGGCAGGCGGGGCCGAACTGGCCTTTGCGATATTCACCGCGGACGTCGCGCATCGCGCCACGATTAGCCGTGCGAACAGGGAACGCCCCGAGGGCGCACGAAGCTGGAACAGCCGCTCACGCAGGTTGCAGCGGTCGCTGATCGAACGATGGGGTTCGTTGTTTGGTAGCTAATCAGACCGTGTGACGCGCCCGCGCACCGCGTTCGATGGCGGCAGCATGCAAGCGGTCGATGGAAAGTTCGTAACGAATTTCTTCCAGCAGACGAAGCTCTGGCTCTGCCAGTTTGCCGTCTGCTGCGGCGACGTCACAAGCCAGCGCATAAGCTGTTTCATTCAGGCGTTCCGGCAGATTGTCACGGATCAGGCCGAACAACGCGTCAAGCCCGTCTTCCTGTTCGAACAGGTCAAACACGATCTGAGATACGCGCCGTGTTCGGTCGGTATCGTAGCCGCCGAACACCGGCAGCATGTTGACGGCGGCTTCGATCTTGACCAGTTCCGCAGTGCGGATGTTTTCATCCGAGGCCGAGACGGCAACCATAATCGCCACAAGGCAATCCTGTGGGGACATCGGGTGGGGGACTTGCTCGGTCATGGGTTTTATCCTGCATGCTTTTCTTTGAATGTTCACGATATGGGTGCGGGCGGACAGGTTCAACACATTGTTTGCGTGGGTGGGTGATCTATCCTGAAACGCTGCCTGTGTTCACCACGAAGCAAGCAACAGGTGATGCAGCAAGATAAGTGGACAGCCGTACCGCTTGCCGCAGTCAAACGGCAGCTAACTTAGATATCCAAATTGGCGACCCATTGAACGTCAATGCGCCGCATCGGAACCTGTGAAAATTAACGAACGACAAAAAGCCAAAACAGAAACAACACCGCCACACCTCCGAAAACCATAATAGTTGGATCAAGGCTGTTAAAATACGGCATGCCGGAACTGTACCCGACGCTGCCGCCCGAAACGGTTCCGGTTGCAATTCCATACTCAACTAACATTGCCACTACCTCGCGGCTGAACTCAGACACGGCAGTATGCAGCAAAAGTCGCAATTATTCAAATTTGAGCGGTTTTTGGAAGGTGTAGTGTGGCCGGAGTACTAATTCTGGGACGCTAGAATAACCCTGCTGCGCCACGTTGAGTTTACGTCCGTTGATATATGAGGCGTGGCCGCGGGCCGGTCAGCTCGTCAATCAGATGCTTGCTTTTTAAGGGGTGGGGTTGGTTAAAATCGGCGGCGCTTTATTGACTCATGCTGCACCGGCACAATAGGAGGGGCCGGGCTGGTTGCATGGGGTAGCCGGTACAGATTTCCCGATGGAGACCTAATCAAATGTCTGAACTGCGTGAAACCGCGATTGCGTCCAAGGCCTGGCCTTTTGAAGAGGCGCGCCGGGTGCTCAAACGCTATCAGAAGGCCCCGCCGGAAAAGGGTTATGTCCTGTTTCAGACAGGATACGGCCCATCGGGTCTGCCGCATATCGGCACGTTTGGAGAGGTGGCGCGCACGTCGATGGTGCGGCATGCGTTCGAGCAGATCAGCGATATTCCCACCAGGCTGATCTGTTTTTCGGATGACATGGATGGCTTTCGCAAGGTTCCGACCAACGTCCCGATGCAGGACGAGCTGAAGGAAGACCTGCACCTGCCGCTGACCAAGGTTCGCGATCCCTTTGGCACGCACGAAGGGTTTGCGCAGCACAATAATGCGATGCTATGCGAGTTTCTGGACAGCTTCGGGTTTGAATACGAGTTTGCCTCGGCCACTGAATATTACAACAGCGGTCGGTTCGACGAGATGCTGCTGATCGCGTTGGAGCGCTTTGACAAGATACAGGAAATTATGCTGCCGACGCTTGGTCCCGAGCGGCGCGAGACTTATTCCTGTTTCCTGCCTGTCAGCCCCAAGACGGGTCACGTGTTGCAGGTTCCGACGCTGGAAAGAAACGTTGCCAAAGGCACAATCGTTTATCAGGAGCCCGATGGTGAAAAAGTGGAAGTCCCAGTCACCGGCGGCAACGTAAAGATGCAGTGGAAGCCGGACTGGGCCATGCGTTGGGCTGCGTTGGGTGTAGATTACGAAATGTCGGGCAAGGATCTGATCGACTCGGTCACGCAATCCTCCAAGATTTGCCGGGCGTTGGGCAAGCAGCCGCCCGAGGCGCTGAGTTACGAGCTGTTCAACGATGAGCAGGGGCAGAAGATTTCCAAATCCAAGGGCAATGGCCTGTCGATGGAGGAGTGGCTGACCTATGCCGCGCCCGAGAGCCTGTCATATTTCATGTATCAAAAGCCGAAAACGGCAAAGCGATTGTATTTCGATGTGATCCCAAAGGCGGTGGATGAGTATCATCATCAGCTGCGCGCCTTTCCGGGGCAGGAGTTGAAGGCGCAGTTGAACAATCCGGTGTGGCACGTCCACGGCGGTGACGTGCCGGAATCAACTCTGATTGTGCCCTTCGCAATGCTGCTGAACCTTGCCTCGGTTTCCGGGGCCGAGGACAAAGAGGCGTTATGGGGTTTCGTGCGCCGCTATGCCCCAACCGCCAGCCCGGAGTCGCATCCCGATCTGGATCAGGCGGCCGGTTTCGCCGTGCGGTACTTTAACGACTTTGTAAAACCGACGCGCCAGCACCGCGCGCCGACCAATCAGGAACGCGAGGCGCTGGAGGCGCTGAAGGCCGAGTTAGAAGCCTATGACGGGCCGATCGAGGATGAAGCGCTGCAATCGGTGGTCTATGCCGTTGGCCGCGACCGGTTCGACCCGTTGCGCGGGTGGTTCACCGCCCTGTACGAAGTGCTGCTAGGGGCCAGTCAGGGGCCACGGTTCGGCGGGTTTATCGCGCTTTACGGCGTGCCAGAAACCATTGCCCTGATCGATAAGGCGCTGGCCGGAGAGTTGGTCTGATTTGACCTGAAAAACGGTGGGACTACCTGTTGTTCAGGAGGTGGCCCCATGCGTCGTTTTTTGATTGTGCTTTCAGTTTGTCTTGGATTGGCTACGGTCGTTCATGCGCAAGAGGCCGAGATCGAGGCAAATATCGGGGCGCAGATAAGCGCGTTCAAGGCGGATGATTTCGCCAAGGCCTTTTCCTATGCCAGTCCCAACATTCAACAACTGTTCGGAACACCCGACAATTTTGGCACGATGGTTCGAAACGGCTATCCGATGGTCTGGCGACCAGCCGAGGTGCGGTATCTGGAGCTGCGCGAAGTTGGGGGTTTGTTATGGCAGAAGGTCATGATCGTTGATGGGTCAGGTCAGGTGCATCTGCTTGATTACCAGATGATCCGTCAGGGCGGTGATTGGAAAATCAATGGCGTTCAAATCCTTGGCGCGGCGGATCCTGCGGCCTGACGCAACACCGCCGCGACGTTGGTAAGAGCCGCGGTTAATCCCTTTTGGTTTAACAAGCACTCCGGACAGGGCGCCCAAAAGCCAAGCGGGGTTTGCTCGGACGGCCTCGAACAGATTTCCGTGTGGGACGATGTGTGGGGAAAGTCGGGTCCGGCAGCGGAGAAAGCTGAACGTTGCTAATCAGCTGGACCCTAGCGCCGGGTACCTTAAGTCCAGCGATACGATCTGTTTCGGTCCTCGGGGAGAAATCCGCAACGCCCCAAGGGCCCGCTAGCCCCACTGCAAGACCGGCTACGGAAGTCAGGCGGGACCGCACCCCGAGGAAAACACGCTTGCCCTTGGCGCGCTGTATGCGCTGTTCGGTGGTACCCGGTATTTGACGCCCTATGTCGAGCTGCAACAAGGGGGCAGCGAGGATCAGATTAATC
>JBPCWT010000251.1:0-2808 GCA_051009255.1 Ruegeria sp.
ATCTTTGCCCATCCTGAGTGATGTAAAATGGCGCACCAAAGACACCACGTTCTACTGCCTGTTCCAGATTTGCAGCATATGTTTCGGCACCGACCAGCAGACCGCTATCGGCAAGGCTTGGGTCAAAACCTGCGTTTTGCAGGCAGTCGCGGATCACTTTATCATCGGCGATATCCTTGTCCCCGGCCCAACAGGCGCGCGATATCAGGCGACACAACTTGCCCACGTCACCTGACCCGTCCTGTGTTGCGGCAATAACAGCATATGACGAGGGCGCCATGTTCGTCGGCCAATGTGCTGGTTGGATTTTGAAAGGCATTCCCAGCAGTTTTGCCCGTCGCACCAGGTCCTGAGCACGATACTCGATCCGAGAGATATGCCGATCCTTGGGTGGCGTACCACCTGTTCGTGCAAACAGGTCCATGATGTCCAGCGGTTTGTAGGCGATTGTCGCACCGTATTTCTCGGCAACCTCTTCCAGTCCAGAACCGGCCAAGTAGGTATAGGGCGAGAGTGTCGCAAAAAAGTAGTCAATGTCGGCCATATTCAATTTCTCCGCTGCGTTATCTTTGCGGGACGGTAAGCGCATGGTAAGCGGAGTCAACATCACGATTCTGTCAATTTGCCATTGCTGCCCGGGGAATTCAGCCGATGCCGACACTCAACGAACCCAAGCTGATCGCTGGGAACGCCAACCTTCCGCTTGCCAAATCCATTGCCCGCCGCATGAGCCTGTATCGAGGCGTTGATCAAGGGCTGGTCGATGCAAGGGTTGAACGGTTCAATGACGGCGAGATTTTTGTCGAGGTGTTCGAAAATGTCCGCGGCGAGGATATGTTCATCATCCAGCCGACCTCGAACCCCGCCAACGACAACCTCATGGAATTGCTGATCATCGCCGACGCGCTGCGCCGGTCATCCGCCGCGCGGATTACCGCGGTAATCCCCTATTTCGGTTATGCCCGTCAGGATCGCCGGACAAAGGCGCGCACACCGATCACTGCCAAGTTGGCAGCAAACATGATCACTGGCGCAGGCATAGAGCGGGTTCTGACGATGGACCTGCACGCCGCACAGATTCAGGGCTTTTTCGATATCCCGGTCGACAACCTTTATGCCTCTCCAATCTTTGCGCTGGATGTGAAAAACCAGTTCAAGGATCAGATGGACGACCTGATGGTTGTCTCGCCCGACGTGGGCGGTGTTGCGCGTGCCCGTGAGCTTGCCAAGCGAATAAATGCCCCTCTGTCGATCGTGGACAAGCGCCGCGAGAAGGCCGGTGAAGTGGCCGAAATGACTGTTATCGGGCATGTAAAGGACAAAATCTGCCTGATCGTCGATGACATCTGCGACACGGCAGGAACGCTTTGCAAGGCGGCGCAGGTCTTGATGGATAACGGCGCAAAAGAGGTGCATTCTTATATTACTCACGGAGTAATGAGCGGACCAGCGGTTGAGCGTGTTACGAACTCGGTCATGAAATCACTGGTCATCACCGACACGATCCAACCTACGGACGAGATCAGGAAGGCCGCCAACATTCGCACGGTACCGACCGCGCCAATCTTTACCCAGGCGACACTGAATATCTGGAATGGAACCAGTGTATCGTCATTGTTCGAAGACAAGACCCTGACTCCGATTTACGAGTCGCTTTACAATATGGACTGAATAATGCCTGCCTTGGCGGGCATAATCCTTCTTCGGTTTTTTAGTAGTTACAAATAGTTGACTGAGTTACCCCTTAAAATCTCAGCTGGCACTGCAGCACCAAAATCAGTGGATCAAACGGAGACGAAATGGCGAAGCTTTTTTCATCGCTTGTGATTGTTATGGCGATCTTGTTGATCAGCGGATGCGCGACATCACCGACGACGGACAGCAAAGATGTGAGCGGTCTTGCCGTGGCAATACAAGGGCTTGGACCCAACGTGGACCCCGCGGAAGCGCAGCGGGCCGCCCGCATCGCCTACAGCTATTCGCTCCAGCTTGCGCAGGAATACCGGGTTACCGACTCGGCCATCATTCATAACGCCAAGGTCGTAAACGGATTTCGCGAACGAGGATTGTGCAATCACTGGGCCGAGGACTTGCTAAAGCGCTTGAGGCAGGAAGACTTTCGTACACTCGACCTGCACTGGGCAATCTCACCACCCACGACATTCCGCATCATTCACCACTCGGCGCTTATCAGCGCAAAGGGTGATACAATGTACCAAGGCATCATTCTGGACCCGTGGCGGTATGGAGGTGATCTGTTCTGGGCACCGACAGAGGCGGATGAACGGTACAACTGGCGCCCACGGATGGAAGTTCGCGAGGAATTGATTAACGGTAAAAGAACGTTCTAAGCGTCACCCGTAAAAATAGTCAGGAAATGTCCCAGTCATCTTGGTGAGCCACTTCACCGATTGCGGTCCAGGTTGCCCGGATTCGAGCAATACGCGTGTCGGACCAGGTGCGAAATACGGCCTCAAAACCCTCGGCCGTGATGTTTTCTGCAACTAATTCGGCGCGCAGGGCCGAAGATGTGTCGACATCCCACAGAGACACGCTGACCTGCACTATTGGGACCGAGCGAAATGCCTCGTTGAACATAATCACCGTGCGGCGTTCGCGCGGCCCATCAGCGGTCCACATATCGCCACCTTCGGCAAATTCCGAAAACAGAACGACTTCGCCCTGATCAATACCAATGGGATGGGTGCTAAAACTCTTCATACAATCGTCATCACTAAATAACTCTGGCATCGTATTCCGACGACTTGTCAAAATCACGACAAAAAAACGGCCCTGCTGATGCAAGGC
>JBPCWT010000252.1:0-5522 GCA_051009255.1 Ruegeria sp.
TAGCGGACGAACCGGAAGCCGAGGCGGACGAGCCGGAAGCCGTTGCAGACGAAGCTGAGCCGGTTGCCAAAGAGGTTGAAGCCAAAGCGGAAGAACCCGAACCGGAGATAGAGGCAAGCGCGGAAAAGGTAGAAGAGCCTGAAGTCGAAGTTGAAGACACCGAAGCAGAGCAGCCTGCGACAGAAGGTGCCGAGACGCCGGTGGAAAAAACCGAGGCTGAGGTTGAAGAGCCCGAGGTTGACGAACCCGAGGCCGGGGAAGAAGAACCCGCGACGCAAGAGGCTGAGGCGGACGAACCAAAGACCGACAAACGGCCCGCAGCGATACGGGAAACCAACGTCGATCCCTCAGTTGCAGGCATTCTGCAGGAGGAAGCCCAGCGCGAAGCCGAACTGCGCGCACGCGAGGCGGAAAATCTGGAAAGCCAGCCGGACCTTGGGCTGGACACCCAGTCCGAAACCCCACCCGAGGCGGTCACACCCGTGGCGACCCAGACTGCGCCGGGCAGCGACCAGTCCGACACCCTGCCGGATGTTGAATCAATCAACTCGACGTTGAGCCGCGACGAGGCGACGACTGCCCCCGAAAAAGAAGAACCCGCCAAACGACAGTCTGGCGGATTTCTGCGCGGGTTTTCCCTGATCGTGATAATCGCTGTGGTTTTGATGTTGATCTATGGCAACGCCAGACAGATCGGCGAAGCAGTTCCGCAGGCCGAACCGATTTTGGGCGCTTACGTCTCGATGGTCGACCAGGTGCGTATCTGGCTGGAATCGATGGCTGCCGGGGCGCAGTCAGACGGCTGAGCAACGGGGGTTCGGTCAGAAACGCTCCAACAGACGCTTGAGGTATTCCAGTTCGATCTGTGGTCGATCCGGCTCGCCCGTGCGACGGCGGATTTCATCCAGCAATTCGCGCGCGCGTCGATAGACATCTTCACCCTGCAACAGGTTTTCCTCGGTCGAGATAGAACCGGCAGCACCCTGATTGCGCCCCAAGGGATCTCGATTGTTGGCCTGCATGTCCCCTTCCTGGGTTCCCTGACCGGGTGCCTGCTGTTCCTGCGCCATGGCCTCTCCCAGAGACCTCATACCTTCGCGCAAGGCTTCCATTGCTTCGGACTGGTTATCTATGGCCTCGGCCAGATCGTCATTGCGTAGCGCCTCTTCGGCGTCTTCCATGGCGCGGCCTGCGCGGCCCAATGAATCTCGGGCCGCATCACCCTCGGCGGTTCCGGCACCGGGCAGGCCTTGTTCCTGTCGCCTCAATTCATCGCGCAGCGCCTGCTGGCGATCCGCCAACGAACCGCTCTGACCCTGTTGGCCCTCGCCATCCTCGTTCGAGCCCTGACCCTGACCGCCCTGCCCTTCGTGGCTTTGTCCGCGGCCCTGCCCGCCCGAGCGACCCTCGTTGCCCTGACTTTCTCCGGATTGAGCGCCGGGGTTGAACTGTTCCTGAAGATCACGAAACGCCTGATCGCTAAGACCCTGTTGTTCGCGCAGAGTTTCGGCCAGCCCTTCCATGGCCTGCTGGCCTTCGGATTGCCCGCCCTGACCCTGACCTTCGGTGACGCGCATATTTTCCATCATCTGCTGAAATTCCTGCAGGGCTTGCTGAGCCTCGGCCATGCGCCCCTGTTCCATCAGCTCTTGTATGCGGTCCATCATTCGTTGCAGATCGTCCTGTGTCATCTGCATGTTTTGACTGTTCTGACCCGGTTGGCCTTCGCTTTCGTCACCGTTTTCCTGTGCCTGACGCTGCAGTTGGCGAAGGTAATCGTTGGTCGCTTCACGCAATTCCTGCATCAGGGCGGCAATTTTTTCGTCGGTTGCACCGGTTTTCATCGCCTCTGTCAGGCGTTCCTGCGCGCGGCGCATACGCTCCATCGCGTCTGCAAGGTTGCCTTCCTCTAGCAGAATCGCCAGATCCCAGAGTGCCTGTGCAATTTCTTCTTGTTGCTCTGGCTGAAGCTGGAAATCAGAGAATGTTTCCAGCCTGCGCAAAATGAACCGCAGGCGAAGATAAGCCGTTTCCGAACGAAACAGATCTTCTGGCCGGTGCGAAACGGCCCGCAACACTTGGGCAACGCGAGGCGCGTTGGCGCGTGTCCACAGCAGATCGCGACGCTGTTCAATCACTGCCGCTGCCAGCGGATCGAAAAAACGCCGCGCCGGCAGGTCGGCAAGAAACGGTTCCGAGCTTGATTGCTGATCAGACGCATCCAGAACGGTAAGCGTCATTTTGACCGGCAGATGTGCCCACGGATGCTGTGAGAAATCCTCTATCAGGTCTTCAGTGAAATCAGCCCGGTCCCCGGCGATCGGCATGGGGAGTTCGATAGAAATCGCATCGCGTTCTTCGGGTGCAGCGGCCAGACCATGCCTGCGGTCGACCGTTGCCATATCCAGTTCAATCAACGCTGTGCCGGTCACGACACCATAGTCATCACTGGCATCAAAGGGCAGTTTCATCTGGCCCCCGACCTCGGTTTCGGCCTCGCCAGAAACGGCAACCTTTGGCGCGGTATCGTCAATAACGTTCAGCACCCATTCGCGCCCCGCCGGGCCGTCAATCCGCATCACACCGGATTTCGCCGCGACAAAATCCTGCTCGGGCGCGTCCGAATTCTCAGAGCCGATATTGGACGTGGTTTCCGTCAAAGTGTGCGCGCCAACCTCGCCATAAAACCGCATGGTAATGCGGCTTCCTTCCGGGACGTCTATGGCGGTGCTATCCTGATCCGCCAGATACAGCGTTGGCAGGGCGGTATATCTTGGCGGTTCGATCCACCCTTCCCAGGTTGGACCTTGCCCGGCAATTGCACTGCCGGGTGTCATTTCCGCAACTGATCCGATGCGCCAGAATGAGCCAAACAGAAATGCCACGACCAACGCAAGCAGCGCGGCGTATCGCAAGGCATAGGGATCACGCGCTGCAAGGCGCAGATCGGGTTTGACCGGCTCGGCCTTGGAGACCTTGGCCGCCATCTGGGCCTGATGCGCCTGCCACAAAGTGACAGAATCCGCGTCAGTGGCCCCGGTTGCCTGATCGTCCAGCAATGCCTGTATCGGACGCCCCGGCAAGGTTTCGTCCAACCGAAACAGTGCCTCGACCCGCGTTGGCAGGTGGAATCGCCTGATCCCGATGGCGGCTGTTACCAGCAGCGCCAGAATCGATATCGCGCCTACCACCCAAACGGTTTCAACCCGGACCATGTCGTGAAGGCCCAGCATGAGTGCCACAAGAACGGCCATCAAAACTGTGAAAAACGGCCAGAAAGCACGCCAAACCTGTTCAGCCAGCATACCTGCATGCGTCAGCCACAGGGATAGTCCGGGTATCGGCAGTTTCCGTTTCGCGGTCAAAGCGAGCCTCCTGACGGGCCCCGCACGGTCATCGCGTCAAAGCCACGATGGTATGGTATCGCGGTTTATGATTTCGTCAAAGCTTGGGCGCGCACGAATAACCGCGAATTGATCGCCGTTGACCAGCACCTCGGGGATCAGAGGGCGTGTGTTGTACTCGCTTGCCATCACTGCGCCATAGGCCCCAGCGCTGCGGAATGCGATCAGATCACCGGCGGAAAGCGGCGGCATGCTCCGTTGTTTGGCAAACGTATCACCCGTTTCGCAGACCGGCCCAACGATATCGTAGGGCTGTGGTTCGATCCCCGGCACGGGTTCCTGAACGGGGACGATGTCGTGGTGCGCCTCGTACATGGCCGGGCGGATCAGATCGTTCATGGCACCGTCCAGTATCAGGAAATCGCGCCCCTCGCCGGATTTGACGTAAATGACCTTGCTGACCATCAGTCCTGCGTTTCCCGCGATCAGGCGGCCCGGCTCGATCTCGATCTCGCAACCGAGATGGCCAAGGGTTCTTTTGATGAGTGCACCGTATTCGACCGGCAATGGCGGCGCATCGTTAGAACGTGTGTAGGGAATACCCAGACCGCCGCCCAGATCCAGTCGCCGGATGTCATGCCCTTCGGCGCGCAGCCGTTCGGTAAGTTCCGCAACTTTCGAATACGCAAGCTCAAAGGGTGCAAGCTCTGTCAGTTGCGAACCGATATGAACATCGATCCCAATCACCTTGAGACCCGGAAGGCTGGCCGCATGAGCATAAACATGGGACGCGCGGGCAATCGGGATGCCAAACTTGTTCTCGGACTTGCCGGTGGCGATCTTGGCATGGGTTTTGGCGTCAACGTCAGGGTTCACCCGGACCGTAATCGGTGCAATGACACCAAGGTCCAGAGAGATGGCATTGATCACTTCCATCTCGGGCTCGGATTCGACATTGAACTGGCGGATTCCGCCGGTCAGCGCCATACGGATTTCGTCGGCTGTCTTGCCAACGCCGGAAAACACGATCTTGTCGCCTGGCACGCCTGCTGCCCTGGCCCGCTGGTACTCGCCGCCCGACACCACATCCATACCCGCGCCTGCCTGCGCCAAAGTTTTCAGGATCGCCTGGTTGCTGGCCGCCTTCATGGCGTAACAAACCAGATGGTCGGTTCCGACCAGTGCGTCATCAAACAATTGGAAATGCCGCTGCAAAGTCGCCGTCGAGTACACGTAAAACGGCGTGCCGACCGAGGCCGCTATTTCAGCGATCGAAACATCCTCGGCGTAAAGCGCGCCGTCGCGGTACAAAAAATGGTCCATGCAGGGGCGCTTAGCCCGAAAAAGGGGTTTGGATCAAATGATTCCCCGCAGCAGGTCAGAACTCGCGCGAGACACCCGCCCTTGCATAACCGGACACGCGAATGCCGGATCCCGACGAAGCAGTGCTTGATTGCGCTTCTGGAGGCGCAGATGAGCGGGCGTTTTGGCCCGGCTGTTCGCACGCCGCCAACAAGGCCACGGACAGGATTAGAACGTACAGTATCAATTTATGGTCCGCCTTTGCGATCAGGCCGCTTGATCAGCAGCAGTGCGGAGTTGGGTATTCCTGCTGACAGGTTCAACCATTCGTCGGGCTAAAAGCCCAAAAATATGCTGACCGGCCCCCGATGCAGGCCGACGCCCCCGTACACATGGGTGCCACTGGTCGACACACTGACATTTGCATTCAGGCTTGGCTGTACAGGTTCCCCGTCCGCACCGCATGCGGAAAGTGCAAAAACAGCCGTTAACAGAACAATCACGCGCAACAAAATCATGGCAACAATGCCTTCCATCTGTCGATTTGCGCACGGACCTGAGTCGGTGCCGTGCCGCCATAAGACTGACGGGAGTTTACCGAATTTTCGACGCCAAGAACAGAATAGACATCCTGCGTGATATCAGCATGAACCGACTGCATGTCATCCAATGACAGGTCCGGCAGGTCGCAACCCTTGCTTTCGGCCATGGCGACCAGCGACCCGGTAACGTGATGCGCGTCCCTGAACGGCAGGCCCAACACGCGCACCAGCCAGTCGGCAAGATCGGTTGCGGTCGAGAAACCGGACCCCGCAGCAGCGGCAAGGCTGTCACGGTTGGCGGTCATATCCCTGACCATGCCTTCCATTGCGGCCA
>JBPCWT010000253.1:0-5079 GCA_051009255.1 Ruegeria sp.
AACATATACAACCCCGACGCCATGATCAGACCGGCCCCGACAAGCATCAGCAATTCTGGCCGCTCTCCCAGAACCAGAACACCGATCAGCAACGAGAACAGCAGGCGAGTATACCTGAACGGTGTTAACGCCGACGCCTCTCCAATCCGCATTGCGTAGATGATCGTGTAATAAGCCAGCACTGCAAAAGCCACGGCACCGGCATATGCGCCGATCATGCTTGTCTCTATTGCAATGAATGGCTCGTTTGATGCCAACATCAGCACCCCACCTGCCAGGATATAGACAAGGTTTGCCTGAAGCGCGACGACCATGGACGCGACCCTGGCATCGATCCGACGGGTAATCAGGTCACGTGCAGCGACCGCAATGACCGTAATAACAACCAGCAGCACTTCAGGCTGAAACCCTTCGGTTCCGGGCTGGATGATCATCAGAACACCGACAAAGCCAACACCGATCGCGCACCAGCGGCGCCAACCGACCTGCTCGCGCAGGAACACTGCAGCGCCCAGTGTCACTGTCAGCGGCAAAGCCTGAAAAACTGCGGCAACGGTCGAAAGATCGGCCAGCGAAAGCGCGTAAATGTAAGTCAGAACACCGATGCCCTCTGCCGCCGACCTCAGCAATGGCAACGGCCCCCATGCCGCTGCCGAGAATATCTGGTTCTTGGCGACCACGGCCCAGGCCAGAAACACCAGCGTGCAAACTAGGCCAAGTACAAGGATGATCTGACCCGCAGATGCAAAGACGGACAGGCGCTTGATAAACATGTCCTCGACAGAAAATGCAGCCATTGACAGGATGACCAGCATTATACCATTTACGTTATTCATGCGCGTTCCCACCTAAAAATACATCTGTGCATAACAGACCGAAACAGCCAAACAGTATGCTTTTATGGTGCGCAAGGCGAATAGCGCGAGCCGACATGAAAATTTGTGATAAAATCCATCGCGATTTTTGATATGTCAAAAAAGCACTAAAAAACATCGATTTAAATCGAGCTCTGAGAGTCTCAAATTGGAACCGATTCAAAAAATCAGGCTGCCGCCAACGCCGCCTGACGCGCCAACCGCCGTTCGCGCAGAAACGCATACAGCCCCGATCCGATTATCAATGTTGCCCCGGCAAGTGTCATCGGGTCCGGGCTCTCGCCCAAAATCAACACACCGATCATCAGGGAAAACACCAGACGCGTGTACCGGAAAGGTGTCAGCGCAGACGCCTCGCCCACCCGCGTTGCCTGAACAATGGTGTAATACCCCAACACCCCAAACACCACGGCACCGGCAAGGGCACCGGCCAGATTCATTTGCATCGGCGTCGCCGTCTCTGTCGAAAACACCATCAGCACGATCCCGACCAGCGTTAGGGCGAAATACGCCTGAAACGCTACAACCGATGATGCTACGTTGGCGTTGATCCGACGGGTAATCAGGTCGCGGGCAGCAATGGCGACAACCGTGGCAACAACCAGCAGCGTTTCAGGCTGAAACCCCGCCATTCCGGGCCGGATAATCATCAGGACGCCGACAAACCCGACGCCGATTGCGCTCCATCTGCGCCAGCCGACCTGCTCTCCCAGAAACAGCGCGGCCCCCATTGTCACCATCAGCGGCATCGCCTGAAACACGGCGGCAACGGTTGACAGATCAATCAGCGACAAAGCCGTTATGAACATCAGCGCACCGATGCCTTCGGCTGCGGCCCGGATCACGGGCAACGGCCCCCATGCTTCGGCGAAAAAGACCCGCTTTCGTTGCACCGCCGCCATTGTCAGGAAAATCAGCGAACAGATCAGGCCAAGCGCAAACATGATCTGACCGGTAGACGCACCCACCGACAGTTTCTTGATGAACATATCCTCGATCGAGAATGCAGCCATCGAGACGATGACCAGCAGAATGCCATTCACGTTGTTCATGCGCGTTTCCAAGAAAAGACAAGTTGCGGATATCCGCCCGGACACCCAAAGCGCAAGTTGTGAATTCAATCAAGACCTGTTCACTGCAAACGGATGATTTGCTGTGACGCGGCCAATCGTGAACCGTGATGTATCAGTCTTTCTTCAGCGGAACGCCGTACAGCTCCAACCGATGACCTTTCAGCGCATAGCCCAGTTTGGCGGCGATGCGTTCCTGCAGGGCCTCGATCTCGGGGTCAACAAATTCGATCACTTCACCTGATTGCATGTCGATCAGGTGGTCGTGATGGTCCCGTTCGGCATCTTCGTAACGGGCGCGGCCATCGCCGAATTCCAACCGCTCCAGAATACCCGCCTCTTCGAACAGCTTCACGGTCCGGTAAACTGTCGCAATCGAAATACCGGAATCAACCGCCGACGCGCGGGAGTACAGCTCTTCTACATCCGGGTGATCTTCGCTTTGCTGCAACACATGGGCGATCACACGGCGCTGACCTGTCATGCGCAGCCCCTTGGCCTCGCAGCGAGAGATGATCGTATCCGACATGAAGAATCCCAGATTTGCTAGAATGCCCTTCATAATATGTCCGGAATTCATCCGCCACAGGGATTTACATCAATTCGATACGAATTTGCGTCACCTGTGATCAGGTCGCCTGTTTCAGATCGACCCAAATCGGCAAGTGGTCTGATGCGATATGGGCCGGGCGGGCGCGGTGAACCCCATGCGCCATCGCTTCCAGCCCATCGCTCAGCGCAATCCGGTCCAGCGCGCCCAGCGGCTGCGCGGCGGGAAAGCTGGGGATCGGGGGCAGAAACTGCATATCGGGTGCAAGATGATCCAGAACGGGCATACGTGACCATTCGTTGAAATCACCGGCCCAGACCGTCGGCATATCATGCAGGTCCCTGCTGTCTTCGCGCATATGCAAAACCTGCTGGTGGCGCGACCGGGCCAGCAGGCCCAGATGCATGCCCAACACCCGCAGCGGTCCGATGGGTGTTTCGAACTCTGCCCGTACCGCACCACGGGGTTCAAACCCCGGCAGGTTGTGATGCCCCGACTGGCGCAGCGCAACTTTGTCTCCGCGCCAGATCACGGCATTTCCATGCCATCCCAGACTGCCCGCACCACCCAGATCGGCAACCTGCCAACCCGTTTCTTCCAGCATGAAATGCGGCAGGGCCGCCGGGCGCGGCGGCAGACGTTTGTCGGCCTCTTGCAGAACAACGATATCCGCATCCAGCCCCTCCAGCACCTGAAGGATGCGCTGCGGCTGCCTGCGCAAATCCAGGCCCACACATTTCTGAATGTTATAGCTGGCAACGCGCAGCTTTTCCGGAAGGATCATTTTAACTCGAAATACAATTCAATGCCTAAGATTGCCATCCGCACCGCCCAGCGCAACCCCGCGCGACCCACGATGTTGGCCACCTTGATGATTTACGGCGCGCCCGCCTCATTAATAACCGCTAGGGTTCACACGCACGATCTGCTCAGGTCCCGCAGAACGTGGCCTGAACAACTTCGTTTTCCGCCGGTGGCCGCGACAGGTCCGCATTCTCTGGCTGATCAGTGTAAGGATCGGCAAGCGCCGCGTTCAGCCGGTGGAACGGCGCATAGTCACCCTTTACGGCGGCCTGAATCATCTGCTCGACCCGATGATTGCGCGGAATGAAGGCCGGGTTGCTGCGGGCCATAATCGCCACTGGATCATCCTCACGCTCCAGCCGCGTGCGCCAATTTCCGGCCCAACTGTCAAAGGCTGCGGGATCGGTAAACTGGTCCCGTGCCTTGTCCCCGCCCAGCGCGCGGAACGTGTTGGTGAAATCCGCCCGATTCTGCGCCATGCGCGTCAACAGGTCGGAAATCAGTTCCAGATCGCCCGGTTCTTCTGTGGTCAGGCCGATCTTGGCGCGGAAACGGCTTAGCCACTGTTCCTGCAACAACGCAGGCATGGCATGAACAATTTCCGTCGCCTGCTCTACCGCTGCCTCCTTGTCGTCCATCTGCTGAATCAACGCCGTGGCCAGCTGCGCGATGTTCCACACCGCGATATCCGGCTGGTTTGAATAGGCATAACGCCCCATCTGGTCGATCGAGCTGTAGACCGTGTTCGGATGATACATGTCCATGAACGCGCACGGACCATAGTCAATGGTTTCCCCGGCTATGGAACAATTGTCGGTGTTCATGACCCCGTGAATGAACCCAACGCTCATCCATTGAGCAATCAACCGCGCCTGCGCGTCCCGAACGGCCCGTAACAGGCCCATCGGCCCCTCGGCACCGGGATAATGGCGGGCGATGGCGTATTCGGTCAGCCGTTTCAGGCTGTCCAACTGACGCCGCGCGGCAAAGATCTGAAACGTACCGACGCGCAAATGGCTTTGCGCCACGCGGGTCAGAACCGCACCGGGCATCGGTGCTTCGCGCAACACTACCTCGCCCGTTTCCACAGCCGCCAACGCGCGGGTGGTCGGAACGCCCAGCGCATGCATCGCCTCGGACACCACGTATTCGCGCAGAACCGGCCCCAGCCATGCCCGGCCATCCCCCTGCCGGGAATACGGCGTACGGCCCGATCCCTTTAACTGAATGTCGCGCCGAATTCCGTCTGTGCCGACAGTTTCTCCCAGCAACACCGCACGACCATCGCCAAGCTGCGGGTTGTAATTGCCGAACTGATGCCCGGAATACAACTGCGCCAGCGGCTCTGCCCCATCCGGCACCACGTTCCCGGCAAAGGTCTCGGCCATCTCGGTCACATCCCCTTCGCTGATCCGCAGCACTTTGGCCAGCGCCGCATTAAACGCGATCATCCTCGGCGCCTTTACGGGTTCGGGCGGCAGCCTTGAATAAAAGGCGTCCGGCAGACGGGCATAGGAATTGTCAAACGGGATCATCAATGTCATGGGCCAAACATATGCTACACGCGCATGATTGCCATAGCGGAACGGGCCAACCCGTGCATAATCCGGTCAAAGGATCAAAACGCACATGACGCCACAAGACATCATCGACCACCTTGGCCTGCAACAACACCCCGAAGGCGGCTGGTACCGCCAGACATGGCAGGCCGACAGCGATGGCCGCGCCACCGGAACCTGCATCTACTTTCTACTGCAAGGGGATGAGCACAGCCACTGGC
>JBPCWT010000254.1:0-2790 GCA_051009255.1 Ruegeria sp.
AGTTTCAAAACCTGCTCAAATTTCGGGTAAAATCGTCGATTCTTTAGCACGAGATGTTGTGCAAATCCAAAGCGTCGTGCCATAAAGCCGCACCCGAGATAATGAGATGAACTTATGGACTTATTGAACGCGCTTGTTGCTCTGACCAACTTTGTGCTCGTGCCGGCCATAGCATACGGTAGCCAGTTGGCACTTGGGGCGCTTGGGGTCACACTGATCTACGGCATTCTTCGGTTTTCGAATTTTGCGCACGGCGATACGATGGCGTTTGGTGCGATGATTGCAGTGTTGGTTACCTGGTGGATGCAGGCCATGGGCGTTTCATTTGGTCCCTTGCCAACCGCGCTGCTGGCCCTGCCGTTTGCGATATTGGGCTGCATTCTGTTGGTTCTGGCGACGGACAAGCTGGTTTATCAGTTCTACCGCGAACAAAAGGCCAAACCGGTCATTCTGGTGATCGTATCCATGGGTGTGATGTTCATCATGAACGGTATCGTCCGGTTTATCATCGGTCCTGATGATCAACGGTTTTCTGATGGTGCCCGATTTTTGATTTCGGCGCGCGACTTTAAGAAAATGACCGGATTGAACGAAGGTCTTGCTATTAAAACTTCACAGGCTTTGACGGTAGTCATTGCAATTGTTGCTGTCGCCCTGCTGTTCTGGTTTCTCAATAAAACGCGCACCGGGAAATCCATGCGCGCCTACTCTGACAACGAAGATCTGGCCCTGCTTTCGGGAATCAATCCCGAACGTGTGGTCATGATTACCTGGATTCTCGTCGCTGCACTGGCGACAACTGCGGGTGTTCTTTACGGCCTGGACAAAAGCTTTAAGCCGTTTGTCTATTTCCAGCTTCTTTTGCCCATTTTCGCCTCGGCGATCGTTGGCGGATTGGGCAACCCACTGGGTGCAATCGCGGGCGGATTTATCATTGCCTTTTCCGAGGTCACTATCACTTACGCCTGGAAAAAAGTCCTTACGTACATCGCGCCGGAAAACCTGGCGCCGTCGGGATTGGTGCAATTCCTGTCGACCGATTACAAATTCGCCGTCAGCTTTGTCATCCTGCTGATCGTGCTTCTGTTCAAGCCAACAGGGCTGTTTAAGGGGAAAGCGGTATGAGCGAAGCGGTGAAAAACACGCTGCTTTTTGCAGTTGTTGGCAGTCTGATCCTTCTAACCGGTTTCACGCAGAGTTGGAATGCAGCGATTTTGATCCTGAACATGGGATTGATTTCGGCCATCATGTCGATTGGCGTAAACTTGCAATGGGGATTTGCGGGTCTCTTCAACGTGGGCGTTATGGGCTTTGTTGCCTTGGGCGGCTTGGCCGTGGTTCTGGTATCCACGCCGCCGACGCCCGGCGCGTGGGTCGAGGGCGGATATGGCATTGTACTTGCGTTGTTGATGGGCGCCGTAACAGTTGTCGCAGCCGTAATGGCCGCCAAAAGGTTGCCAAGAGGCCGCGTTCAAACCCTGTCCATAATCGGCATATTAATCGTTGGTTTTTTTGTATATCGCGCAATTTTCGACCCCAACGTAACGGCTGTCGAGGCTATCAACCCAGCGGTTGAGGGTAATATCGGCGGGCTGAACTTGCCGGTTTTGATTGCATGGCCCGCTGGTGGTTTGTTGGCGGCCGGGGCTGCGTGGCTGATTGGCAAGACGGCGCTGGGTCTGCGGTCTGACTATCTGGCGATTGCGACGCTGGGGATCGCCGAGATCATCATCGCCGTTATGAAAAACGAAGACTGGCTAGCCCGCGGCGTTAAGAACGTCTATGGCATCCCGCGCCCGTCCCCCGTCGTTGGCTACGAGGTCGAGCTGCAAAATGACCCGGCCTTTGTGGAACGGGCTGCGTGGCTTGGGCTGGACCCGGTCACGGCTTCGACTCTGTCCGTCAAGCTTGGATATTCGGTGCTGTTCCTTGCGGTGCTTCTGATCCTGCTCTGGATGGCTCAAAAAGCGTTGAAAAGCCCCTGGGGCCGCATGATGCGCGCCATCCGTGACAATGAAGTGGCGGCCGAGGCCATGGGCAAGGATGTCACGCGTCGCCATCTGCAAATCTTTGTTCTGGGATCTGCCATTTGTGGAATTGCAGGTGCGATGATGACAACATTGGATGGTCAACTGACCCCCAGCGCCTATCAGCCGCTACGGTTTACTTTCCTTGTCTGGGTGATGGTAATCGTGGGCGGTTCTGGCAACAATTTTGGCGCAGTTCTGGGTGCTTTTCTGATCTGGTTCCTTTGGGTTCAGGTCGAACCCATTGGCCTGTGGCTCATGAGCGTTGTTACCGCCGGGATGGCCGACGGAAATGCGCTTAAAACCCATCTTCTGGAGAGTGCCGCACATATGCGCCTGTTTACTATGGGGCTTATCCTGCTGCTTGTCCTGAGGTTCAGTCCAAGAGGGCTGATACCAGAAAAATAGATGCTGAAAGTCCGGTGAACTTGGCCGCGCCGTTTAACCGGCGCGGTTTCTTGATTGTTACGTTCATTCTGAATATAAAGTTTTTTAACTTGATTACCTGTACGAAGGTTTTGGCGGCACGCGTTGATGAAAAAATGAGCCGGCAAGCACCATGAACTTCAACAAGTCATAGAAAGACGGTCCGGTTACAATGAAACTCGAAGTTGCCAAATTCGCATTGGTGCTACCCGTACTTGCAGCACTTTCCGCCTGTATTCCTTCGCCTGAAGAGCTTGAATCAACGCCGGTCGAGGTAACTACCCCCAAGGGCGTAGTGACATGCCAGCTGTATCGCCCGGATAGAGTTATTTGGGAC
>JBPCWT010000255.1:0-3770 GCA_051009255.1 Ruegeria sp.
CATTCCAATCGGTTACGAATTGCCCAATGAAAACCTGACTGCCGAGTGTCAGGGTTTTGGTTTCCTCGGCAGGTGCAAGGATCAATGGAAACCAAAGGTCATTCCAGATCGGGATCATGTTGAACACGGCTACGGTCGCCATCGCGGGCCTTACTAGCGGCAGGACCAGCTTAAAAAAGATCGTGTACTCGCTCAGCCCATCGATGCGCCCTGCGTTTTTCAGGTCGTCACTGACCTGCCGCATGAACTCTCCAAGGATGAACACCGCTAATGGCAGTCCTTGCGCGGTGTAAACCAGGATCAACGCCCAAAGCGTATTAACCAGACCAGTCGCAACCATCATTTCAAGAATAGCAACGGTACCAATGCGGATCGGGATCATAATGCCCAACGCAAGGTAAAGACCCATCAGCAAATTGCCTTTGAACCGATACTCGCTAAGCGCATAGGCCGCCATCGCCCCAAACAAGAGGATAAAGAAAAGCGATGCGACCGTGACGATAAAGGAGTTTTGGAAGTAAAGGAAAAAATCCCCCTGTTTCATCACTGTCTGATATCCGATCAGAGAAAAGCTTTCGGAGTTTGGCAGGGCCAAAGGTTCGCGAAAGATCATCTTTCGGCTTTTGAAGCTATTGATAATAATTACGAAAACCGGAAACAGCGCGATAAGCGTGTACACAATCAACGCCGAATGCATCGCGATCATGTTCAGTGGGTTTGAGCGTGCCTTGTTCATCTGCCTGACCTCACATCTGATACCGGCGCATCCGGGTCTGGATGCCGAAAAGATATATACAGACACCGACAAGGATGATCGCAAACATGGCACCCGCGATGGCGGATCCCATATGCGGGTCGCCTAGTTGCAGCTGGAAGCCAAAGAACGTCCGATACATAAAAGTACCCAGAATATCTGTCGAGAAATCCGGCCCGGCAAGGGCCCCTTGCGCTGCATAAATCAGGTCAAACGCATTGAAATTGCCAACAAACGTCAGGATCGAGATAATACCAATCGACGGCAAGATCAGTGGCAGTTTTATTTTCCAGAATGCCGACATGCCCGTTATGCCGTCGATTTCCCCAGCCTCTAATATCTCGTCAGGGATGGACAGCAATGCGGCATAGATCAGCATCATTGGGATGCCAACGAACTGCCAGACGGAAATTAGTGCCAATGTGGTAAGTGCCGACGACTCTTTTCCGAGCCATGGTGAGAATAGAGACTTTAGGCCGATCGCGTCCAGCATGGACGGGGCCACGCCCCAGATCGGGGATAGGATAAGTTTCCAGGCAAATCCAACGATCACAAAGCTTAGAATTGTTGGGATGAAAATCGCGGAACGATAGAGCGCAGCAAAGCGCAGGCGTGGATGACTCAAGATAGCGGCAAGTGCGATACCAATTGGATTTTGCACAAGCATATGAACGATGAAAAACCAGAAGTTGTTGCCCAGCGCGTTCCAGAATTGCTTGGACCAGATCGGATCGCCAAACAGCGTTTGAAAGTTCTGGAGTCCTACATACACACGACTTTGATCAATCTCGCTGTAAAGAGCGAGCCGTAACGTGTTGAAAAGAGGCAGTATCATAATGGTCGTGTAGACCAGCACCGCAGGGGCCAGAAACACGACAATGTGCCAGCGAACACGGGGCTTTTGCATGGGGAACTCCTGGGAAATTGTCCGGACGATTGGTTTATCGTCCGGACTGTGCAGTAGGCAGTTGCTTTACTGCTGCGGTTCGTACCAGCTGGCCAGGCCCTCTTGCAGGCGCGCGCCGGCATCTGCTGGGCTTTCCGCGCGCTTGACCACCTGAGCCGAAGCGTTCCAGGTTTCGTTTTCCAGATTTGGTGTGCCACGCGACAGGATCTGGTAGGTTGACCGGATGGTTGAATTGCAATCACCGCGCCAGCTTACAAATTCCTGCGCCAGTGGGTCTTCCATTGGCACGTCAAAGCTGGATAGCGAGAAGAAGCCGGGCAGGGCGTTCGCATAGATTGTTGCGAACTCTTCCGAGCTTGCCCATTCCAGGAATGTCCGTGCTGCATCGGCATTAGGCGAGGCTGCATTCAGACCAATCGCAATATCGGTGTGATCCGAGATATAGCATTCATCGCCAGCGTTCCGAACGGGTGGTTTGAAAGCGCCCATTTCGAAGTCTGCCAGATTGTTAAAGCCACTTATTTCCCAGCTTCCTGCAGGATAGATTGCGGCCCGGCCCAACGTGAACAGGTTCTGGCTGTCGGGATAAGTTTGTGCCTCGAAACCATCGCCAAGATAGTCCGCCCATTTGGCCAATGTTTCGTAAGGCGCGACCCAAGGTTCGTCGGTCAGATTTTGCGATCCGTCGATCAACGCCAAGCGACCTTCTTCACCCTTCCAATAGTTTGGACCGATGTTTTGATAGCCCATTGTGGCGGCTTCCCACTGATCGTTGGTGCCCATCGCCATTGGAATATACGTGCCGTCTTCCTTGATTTTGTCTAAAGCGGCAAAGAAGTCTGCTTCGGTCTCGGGAACTGAAAGACCCAATTCGGCAAAGGCATCCTTGTTGTAAATAAAGCCATGAATAACGGATGCCATTGGTACGCAGAACGTGGCCGACCCATCGTCAGTTTGCCAAGCGGATTTAGCAACATCCGAGAAATTGGCCATTCCGCCAAGATCTGTCAGATCCGCCAAATGTCCTGCTTCGTACAAGCCCAGCGAGGTGTCGAACGGACGGCATGTAATCAGATCACCGGCCGATCCAGCATCAAGTTTGGCATTCAGAACGGCGCTATATTCCGCCGGGGCGGACGGCGCAAAGTTCAATTTGATTCCAGGGTTGCTGGCTTCGAAGGCTGGAATGATCTTGTCCTGCCAAAGTGTCAGGTCGTCATTGCGCCAGCTTTCGATGTTCAGAGTCACGTCTTCTGCAAGTGCCGAAGTCGCCACTAGTATCGTGCTGGATAGTGCTAGTCCCATATAGCTGAGTTTCATTTGGTCCTCCCGTTTTGATCTCTTCAGCTTTCGTTTTATCCAAGGGCTTTCAGGGCATTTCTTACGTTGCCCTTGGAGTCGTCTAAGATTTTTTTTGCGTCGATAGGGTCGGGGCAGCCGCCTGCCAGCAAGATTGCCAGCTTGACGTTTCCATCTGCCGTTTGCAGCGCCTTTTTTGCTTCGTATTCTGAAACATTGACGACCGCGCACACAATACCTTCTGCTCGGCTGCGCAATTTTGCGTTATCCGCGCGCAAGTTAACCATCATACCATCGTAAATGTGTCCCAGTTTAATAGCCATCAAAGTTGATAGCATGTTCAACGTGATTTTTTGTGACGTGCCGGCCCCCATTCGGGTCGAGCCGGATAGAACCTCTGGCGGAGTTTCCAGCAGTATCGCATGGTGACTTAGATTTAGCAGGGCAGAATTTGCATTGTTGGCAATACCGATAAGTGTTGCGCCTTTGGCCAGCGCGATGCGGGCTGCGGCGATGGTGTATGGGGTAGTTCCGCTGGCGGAAACCGCAATTACGGCGTCCTTGTTTGTTAGCTTTGAAAGGCTGGCCTCTAACGATTCCACATCGTCTTCGGTATCGCCGGGCATGTCTGCAGATGTAGGCAGGCCACCAGCCATTAGAATACGGATTTGGTCAGATGGAATGTCGAATGTACCGCCAAGCTCCATGGCGTCGGCGGCAGCCATCAATCCGGAGGAGCCCGCCGCGATGTAATAAAGAACACCGCCACTGCTCAATGTAGCTGCCATTGCGGTCGCTCCGGCGCTGATC
>JBPCWT010000256.1:0-18106 GCA_051009255.1 Ruegeria sp.
GCAACGCCCGCACGTGCTGGCGTTTTGCGTTTCAGCGCCGCGTTCAAATGTTTTGGGTGATACTGTTTCGCTCATTGAAAGGGTTCCGGTAAAAATATCTTGCAACCGGTTGCAAAAAAGAACATGCTCCGCTTCAAATCGGACTTGGGAGGGTTGCATGCTCAAAATCGGACTGCTTGGCGCTGGCCGAATTGGCAATGTCCATGCGCGTGCAATTTCCGCGCATCCCCGCAGCCATTTGGTAGCCGTGTCAGATGCTTACCCGGAAAGCGCCCAAAAGCTGGCGCACCAGTTCGGGGCAGAGGCGCGCAGTTCAGAGGAAATAATTGCTGATTCATCGATTGACGCGGTTCTGATTGCGACACCTACCGACACGCATTCAGACCTGATCGAGGCGGCAACCGGCGCGGGCAAAGCTGTCCTGTGCGAAAAACCCGTTGACCTGGATCTGGACCGGGCGCTGGCCTGCCAGCAGGTTGCTGAACGGAACGGCAGGCCCGTCATGGTGGGCTTTAACCGACGGTTTGATCCCAACTTTACAACGTTGAAAGCCGCGATCGATGCCGGTGAGATCGGTGCGACAGAGCTGCTTTCGATAACGTCTTTCGATCCGGCACCACCGCCCGTGAGCTATGTCAAGGTGTCTGGCGGGTTGTTCCGGGACATGATGATCCATGATTTCGACATGGCCAACTTCATTATGGATGATGTGCCGATGACCATTTCGGCAGTTGGTACCTGTGTGATCGATTCCGAAATTGCCAAGGCCGGAGACGTCGACACCGCAGTTGTTACAATGACTTACAGGGATGGGCAGATCGCTGTTATCAATAATTCCAGACGCGCGGTTTATGGTTATGACCAGCGGGTCGAGGTTCTGGGCTCCAAGGGGCTGCTGCAGGTTCAGAACATGCTAGAGAACACGGTTGTAAAGTCGACGGCGGACGGTGTGACCGGTGCCAAGCCGACTTACTTTTTTCTGGAACGCTATATGCCTGCCTACAACGCGGAATGGGCCGCATTTGTTCAGGCGACGGAATCCGGGGCACCGATGCCCGTGACGCTGAAAGATGGGGTTGCTGCACTGGCAATGGCCGAGGCCGCGACACGCTCGGCCCGAACAGGTTCACCGGTGGCGTTGGCCGAAATTTTGAAACCGGTTGCAAAATGATGGGATATCTTCAAACTATAACCAGCTCCGTCCTTGATCGGAGTGGCTGAGATTCGGCGCTGCCGAATGATTGGGGCCAAGACCCCAACCACAAGACAGACTGTTCTAAAGGGAGGAATTGAAATGAAAACATTTGTAAAGGGGCTGCTGATGGCCAGCGCGGTCGCGGTTGCCGGTGCAACCGGGGTCGCCGCGGAAGGCGAGAAATACATCCTGGTCAGCCATGCACCTGACAGCGACAGCTGGTGGAACACCATCAAGAATGGCATCGCCCTGGCTGGCGAGCAGATGGGTGTCGAAGTCGAGTACCGCAACCCGCCAACCGGGGATCTGGCCGATATGGCACGGATCATCGATCAGGCGGCGGCGTCCGGCCCCAATGGTATCATTACGACTTTGGCCGACCCTGATATTTTGGAAGGCCCGATCAGAGCTGCGGTCGATTCCGGTATCGACGTGATCATCATGAACACCGGGACACCTGAAAAGGCCCGTGAAGTTGGTGCTCTGATGTATGTCGGTCAGCCTGAATACGATGCTGGCTATGCCGCTGGCCTGCGCGCCAAGGGCGACGGCATCGGGTCTTTCCTGTGCGTGAACCACTATATCGTGCAGCCATCCAGCCAGGAACGGTGTCAGGGTTTTGCCGATGGGCTGGGTATCGAACTGGGCGATCAGATGATCGACGCGGGTCAGGACCCGGGCGAGATCAAGAACCGCGTGCTGGCCTATCTGTCGGCAAACCCCGATACGGACGCTGTTCTGACGCTTGGCCCAACCTCGGCTGACCCAACGCTGCTGGCGCTGGAAGAAAACGGCATGGCAGGTGACATCTACTTTGGCACCTTTGACCTTGGCGGCGAAATTGTCAAAGGCATCAAGAACGGCACCATCCAGTGGGGCATTGACCAACAGCCGTTCCTGCAGGCGTATCTGCCGGTTGTCGTCATGACCAACTACCATCGTTACGGTGTCCTGCCGGGCAACAACATCAACTCGGGTCCGGGTTTTGTTACTGCTGATGGCCTGACCAAGATCGAAGAGTTCGCGGGCGAATACCGCTGATCTTTACCTAGGTACGGGCGCCGGAGGAGTGCGCCCGTGCCTCCTATCAATACCAATGCTTCGGAATATTCCCGAGGGGGGGGACAAGAATGGCTGAGTCAGCGCAACCTGCACCTGGCGGCGACGAACGGATCAAAGATATCTCGCCGCTGCGCAAGGCCCTGATCCGACCGGAACTGGGCGGTATGGTGGGAACCGTCGCCGTATTCACGTTTTTCCTGCTGTTCGCCTTTGACAGTGGCATGTTCACCAGCCAGGGCGTCATGAACTGGTCAATTGTTTCGGCGCAGTTCATGATCATCGCCGTTGGTGCCTGCCTGCTGATGATCGCAGGTGAATTTGACCTGTCCGTGGGTTCCATGATCGGCTTTGCCGGCATGATGATCGCGATATTCTCTGTGACGATGAGTTGGCCGGTCTGGATGGCCATTCTGGTGACGTTTGCCCTGTGTGTAACGATCGGTGCGTTGAACGGGTACATCGTGGTTCGAACGGGCCTGCCCAGTTTCATTGTGACGCTGGCATTCCTGTTCATCCTGCGCGGATTTACCATTTATCTGCCGCAAACGATCGAACGCAAAACAATCATTGGCGGTATCAAGGATGTAGCCGAAGGGGATTGGCTGGCAGCGGTGTTTGGCGGAAAGATTTTGCAGGGCCTGTTTGTCTGGCTGGGTGACGCGGGGGTGATCGACACGTTCGAGCGTGGAACACGCGAAGGACAGCCAGTGGTCGACGGTATTCCCATGCTGATAATCTGGGCCATCGGCCTTATTATCTTTGGCCACGTCTTGTTGACCAAGACCAAGTTCGGCAACTGGATTTTCGCCTCGGGCGGTGATGCCGAGGCGGCGCGGAACTCTGGTGTTCCGGTGAACCGGGTCAAGGTTCTGATGTTCATGTTCACGGCCTTTTGCGCCACTGTTTTTGCGACCTGCCAGGTGATGGAGTTCGGCTCGGCCGGTGCGGATCGCGGGCTATTGAAAGAGTTTGAGGCCATCATTGCCGTGGTTATCGGCGGTGCGTTGCTAACGGGCGGATATGGCTCGGTTCTGGGGGCTGCCCTTGGGGCGCTGATCTTTGGTGTCGTGCAGCAGGGGCTGTTCTTTGCCGGGGTTGAAAGCTCTTTGTTCAGGGTGTTCCTGGGGGTGATCCTGCTTGGCGCGGTCATTTTGAACACTTACATTCGTCGCATCATCACAGGAGAACGCTGAGATGACCGAAGATACCAAATTCCATCACGGAGACATGCCGGCGACAAAACCCATCATCAGGATGGTGGATATCGAAAAGCACTTTGGCTCGGTTATTGCGCTGGCTGGGGTCAGCTTTGATCTGCACCCGGGTGAATGCCACTGTTTGCTGGGCGACAATGGTGCGGGCAAGTCGACCTTTATCAAAACGATGTCCGGTGTGCACAAGCCGACGGCGGGCGAGATCTTTTTCGAAGAAAAGCCGATGCATTTCGAGGATCCGCGCGATGCTATTTCGGCGGGGATCGCGACCGTTCACCAGCATCTTGCAATGATCCCGCTGATGAGCGTCAGCCGCAACTTTTTCATGGGTAACGAGCCGACGCACAAAGTTGCGGGGATCAACTTTTTCGACAAGAAGCGGGCCGACGAGATCACGATGGAAGAGATGCGCAAAATGGGTATCAACCTGCGTGGCCCGGATCAGGCGGTGGGAACATTGTCGGGTGGCGAACGCCAGACCGTTGCAATCGCGCGTGCTGTGCATTTCGGTGCCAAGATACTGATCCTGGACGAACCGACATCGGCCCTGGGTGTGCGTCAGACCTCGAATGTTCTGGCGACGATCGACAAGGTTCGCAGCCAGGGCATCGGGGTTGTGTTCATCTCGCATAATGTCCGTCACGCACTGGCGGTCGGAGACCGCTTTACCGTGCTGAACCGGGGCAAAACGCTGGGAACCGCGAAACGCGGTGACATATCGCCCGAAGAATTGCAGGACCTCATGGCCGGCGGACAGGAGTTGGCGCAACTTGAAGGGTCGCTGGGCGGCACCGTCTGAACCACGGCTGGAAATGCAAGGTTGTCCTGCATGGGTATGTGGGGCAGCCATGCGGAGACGGTGAAAACCATCACCGCAAGGAAAGACCTGAATAACCTGGCATCGCCACGGATGCCTGAAACCTTTTCGATTGAGTGTCACAACAGATTGCCCAAGCGGCATGTGTTGAAAGGGAACGTGATGAGCAAGACAATCCGACTGACCGCGTCGCAGGCGCTGGTGCGCTATCTGGGCGCGCAGATGAACGATGCCGGAGAACCATTTATCGCCGGGGTCTGGGCGATTTTCGGACATGGAAACGTGGCCGGAATGGGCGAGGCGCTGCATGCTGTCAAAGACAGCCTGCCGACCTATCGCGGTCAAAACGAACAGACCATGGCGCATTGCGCCATTGCATATGCCAAGCAAATGCGGCGCACGCGCGCGATGGCCGTCACATCGTCGATCGGGCCGGGTGCCACCAACATGGTAACCGCGGCCGCCCTGGCCCATGTGAACCGCCTGCCGGTGCTTTTGTTGCCGGGCGATGTTTTCGCCACGCGCGGACCCGACCCGGTTTTGCAACAGATCGAGGATTTTGGCGATGGAACGGTCAGCGCCAATGACTGTTTCCGGCCTGTGAGCCGCTATTTTGACCGCATAACCCGACCTGAACAGTTGCTGACGGCGCTGCCGCGTGCGTTTCGCACCATGACAGACCCGGCTGATTGCGGACCCGTCACGCTGGCCTTTTGTCAGGACATACAGGCCGAAGCATATGACTATCCCCAAAGCTTTTTCGAGCCTCGCGTCTGGTTTCAGCGCCGCATTCGCCCGGACGAAGGCGAGCTTGCGCGGGCTGTCGCGGCGATCAGATCGGCCAAGCGCCCGATCATCGTGGCCGGAGGTGGCGTGCATTACTCGGACGCAACCAGCGCGTTGCAGAACTTTGCCGAGGCGCACAACATACCCGTTGCCGAGACACAGGCCGGAAAATCGGCGTTGGCATGGGATCATCCGCTGAACCTTGGCCCCGTAGGTGTTACGGGCGGTGAACCGGCCAATGCTGTGTGCGCGGATGCCGATCTGGTGCTGGGCGTTGGGACGCGGCTTCAGGATTTCACGACCGGATCGTGGGGTTTGTTCTCGAACCCGGAACGCACAATGGTCTGCCTGAACACTGCCGCCTATGACGCGGAAAAACACGGTGCGATGCCTTTGCAGGCCGATGCACAAGTCGGGCTGGCAGAGATCGGGGCCGCATTGGGCGAATATCGGGGGCACGCCGTACCCGATGCCCTGAAATCCGACTGGTTTGACAAGATCGACGCCCTGACCGATGCGCCAAAGGAAGGCAATGAATTGCCGACAGATATGCAGGTGGTCGGCGCGGTTCAGCGCGCGTCGCACGATGACACCGTTGTCATGTGCGCCGCGGGCACCATGCCCGGAGAGTTGCACAAGCTTTGGAAAGCCCCGCGTCCCGGCGCCTATCACATGGAATACGGCTTTAGCTGCATGGGATACGAGATCGCTGGCGCAATGGGCATCAAAATGGCCCAGCCGGACCGCGACGTGATCTGTTTTACAGGTGACGGAACGTATTTGATGGCCAACTCGGAAATGGCATCAGCGGCGATGATGGGTATCTCGTTCACGGTTGTCATAACCGACAACCGGGGCTTTGGCTGTATCAACCGCCTGCAAATGGGAACCGGCGGGGCAGAGTTCAACAACCTGCTGGATCACGCGGTGCATGAAACACCATCATCCATTGATTTCGCAGCACATGCGGCTGCGATGGGTGCGACCTCGGTCAAGGTCAGCTCGATTGCCGAGCTTGAGGACGCGCTGGCGAAAAGGGCCGACATCAAGGGGCCGTATGTTGTCGTGATCGACACGGACCCATATCCGTCGACTGAATATGGCGGAACGTGGTGGGAAGTGGCCGTGCCAGAGGTCAGCATCCGGCCCGAAGTGAACGAAAAGCGCGCGGCTTACGAGGTTGCGATCAAGGAAAGAAACAGCAAATGAGCGTGAAAATCGGCATTTCTCCGATCGCGTGGCAAAATGATGATCTGCCAGATCTGACAGCGGCCTTCACAATGGAGCAGGCGCTGAAAGAGGCGCGTGAAATCGGATATACGGGCGTCGAACGCGGACAGCGGATGCCAAGCGATACCGAGGGGTTGCGTGCCTATCTGGACGCCAACGATATCGCACTGTGCGGCGGATGGTGCTCTGGTGCGTCGCTTGTCAACGATTTTGCCGCCGAACGCGATGCGGTTCGGGCGCAGGTCGAACAATTTGTGGAGCTTGACAGCCCCTGCATCGTTTATGCCGAGTGTTCGAACACGGTTCAGGGTCTGGGCGATGTTCCGGTCAATGACCGCCCAAAGCTGTCAAAGGACGAGATTCTGGCCTATGGGGCCAAGATTACCGAGCTTGCGAAATGGATGACGGATCAGGGGATGCCCATGGCCTATCATCATCACATGGGCACGATCATCGAAAGCGAAGATGACGTGAACTGGCTGATGGACGGATCCGGTCCCGAGGTAAAGCTGTGCTTTGACACCGGTCATCTGTTGTTTGGTGGCGGTGACATCATGGCGACGCTGGATCGTTGGGGTGATCGTATCCACCACGTTCATTTCAAGGACATTCGACCAGGTATTGTGCGCGATGTCCGTGGTAATCGAAAAAGCTTTCTTGATGCCGTTGTGGGTGGCGCATTCACCGTTCCCGGCGATGGCTGTATCGACTTTCAGGATGTCGCGGATGCCCTCAAGTCCATGGATTACGATGGCTGGATCGTGGTCGAGGCTGAACAGGACCCGGCCAAGGCGCCACCCTACGAGTATTCCAAGATGGGCTATGACCAAATCGTCAAAGTCTGCTCCGAGGCTGGTCTGACAATCCAGGCAGGCGCTGACAACCGGCAAACCGTGAGTTCCTGATCACAAAGCGAGAGATGCCCATGTTAGGTAAGTTGCAGCGATATGCTGGTTTCTATGACCAGAACTCCACTGATCTGAGCGCGCTCAAGGCATTGACTTCGCGTGAATTATCAATGGACGAGGTGCCTTTCGCAGCCGCGATTGAAAAGAACATTCCCATCTATGACATGCCGTCATTGGCCCCTGTTCTGAAAAACCCGGAACAACGCAAGACGCTTTTGTCGGAATGGGGTTGGGTATTGGGGCAATCCGCCGGGGTTGTGGCACTGAAAGCGGCGTATGCGGACACCTTGCCGATCGACCGGGCCACCGAGCTGTTCAATCAGATTGTCGCGGACGAGAAAGAGGTTTCGGCAGGGCAGGGCGACCATTTTGCGGCCTCTGGCGCAAATGACCGGATTTGGAACGCGTTGCAGAAACATTGCCTGCGCGATCCCGAGGGATTTGCACAGTACTATGGCAACACGGCAATTGCTGCCGTTTGCGAGGCATGGCTTGGCCCGAATTATCAGGTGACGGCGCAGGTCAATCAGGTGCGTCCGGGCGGACAAGCGCAGCAGGCGCACCGCGACTATCACCTTGGGTTTCAAAGTGCTGATGGCGCGGGCAGCTATCCGGTTCACGCCCATTTGGTGACAATGGCGCTGACGCTGCAGGGGGCTGTTGCCCATTGCGACATGCCCGTTGAAAGCGGCCCGACAAAGTTGTTGCCCTTCTCCCAACTTTACGGTCCCGGTTACCTTGGATTTCACGACGCGGCGCATCAGCAGCACTTTGAGGAGAACTATGTTCAGTTGCCGTTGTCCAAAGGGGACGCGGTGTTTTTTAATCCGGCACTGTTTCATGCCGCAGGTGAAAACCGCAGCGAGAACATAAAACGAATGGCCAATCTGTTACAGATATCCTCGGCCTTTGGCCGCGCGATGGAAGCGATTGATCGTACCGCCATGTCACAGGCTGTTTTACCCGCACTTGCCCGATTGAAGCAAAATCAGGGGCTGACCGCGATTGAACTGGATGCGGCTATTGCGGCCACGGCAGAGGGATACTCGTTTCCAACAAATCTGGACACCGATCCGCCAATTGGTGGCAACGCGCCCGAAACCCAGGCGGATATCTTGCGGCGCGCGCTGGCAGAGGATTGGAGCTCAGATGAACTGGCGGCCGAACTGTCCGCGCTTGGGCAACGGCAATCACCACGATCCAAGCCCTGCGAAGACAAGAGAACCCTGAAATGAACCTTCTGAGAAAACCTGTTGGAACCAATGGCAAGGTACACGACATCACCCCGGAAAGCGCCGGTTGGCGGTATGTCGGATTTGAACTTTACCACTTACGCGCCGGAGAAAGGGCTGCCGAGGCGACAGCTGATCGAGAGGTCATACTGGTAATTGTCGAAGGTAAGGTCAGTATCACAGGGGCAGGGCAGGATTGGGGTGTTCTGGGTGATCGGATGAATGTTTTTGAAAAAACACCGCCGCATTGCTTGTATCTGCCGAACGGGACGGATTGGGAAGCCATCGCAGAAACGGATTGCGTGGTCGCGGTATGTTCGGCCCCTGGCAAGGGCGGCCATGAGGCACGCCGGATTGGGCCCGAAGGCATCACGCTGACCGAACGTGGAAAAGGTGTGAACACACGGTACATAAACAACATCGCGATGGAAGCCGAGGATTTTGCCGACAGCCTGCTGGTGACAGAGGTTTTTACGCCAAATGGTCACTGGTCATCTTACCCCAGCCATCGCCATGACGAGGACGACTATCCCCGGATCACTTATCTGGAAGAGACCTATTATCATCGGCTGAACCCCGAAGACGGTTTTGGGATTCAGCGGGTCTATACTGACGACGGGCAGTTGGACGAAACCATGGCTGTTTCCAATGGTGATGTGGTTTTGGTGCCGCGCGGGCATCATCCCTGCGGTGCACCCTATGGGTTCGAGATGTACTATTTGAATGTCATGGCGGGACCCTTGCGCAAATGGCGGTTTGTCCCGGCACCCGAGGTCGAATGGATCATGGAGCGCGACAGCTAACGGTGCCTGCGGGCCTGCTCGTTACCTCTGTGGGGGCGCGCCAAACGCACGGATGACAGTGCGGGCAGCGGCCTCGACCGGATCTTGCGTTTCCTTCAGAATTGTCACGCGGTCGAACCTGCTGGAATCCCGATTGACCGCCTCGCGCAATGCGGCACCAAAGGCCATGCGCAGTTCCGTGCCGATATTGAACTTGCAAATAGCGGTTTCACGGGCCAACCGCGAACGCTGTTCCACTGGGACGCCAGAACCGCCGTGGATCACCAGCGGAACATCGGTCATGGCATCGATTTGCTGAATGCGGGCTTCGTCCAGACCGCCTTGTTTGTCCTGTTGCAAATGAACATTCCCGACGGATATTGCCATTGCATCAACACTTGTGTCCCTGGCGAATTGAGTTGCCTGATCCGGGTCGGTGCCATCTGAATCTTCACCGCCCGAATACCCCACAAACCCGATCTCTCCTTCGCAGGAAATCCCTGCATCATGGGCCATTTCCGCAATGGCCGCCGTCTCGTCGATGTTCTGTTGCAGGGGCAATCTGGACCCGTCGAACATCAACGAAGTAAAGCCGCTGTCCAGTGCGATTTTGCATTCTTCGAACGTGAACCCGTGATCGAGATGGGCAACGACAGGGACAGTGGCGTTTTCGGCCAGATACCTGAACATATTTCCCAGAACCGGCAGCGGTGTATGTTCCCGGCAACTTGGGCCAGCTTGCAGGATCACCGGTGAATTCTCGGCCTCGGCTGCGGCCACAAAGGCGCGCATGTCTTCCCAACCAAGCGTGACAAGGCCACCGACAGCATAGCCCTGTTCGTAAGCGGGGGTCAGTACGTCTGAAAGCGTCGCAATGGTCATTTGAACTTTGCAATCATGTCTTTGATGCCGGGGATCGTTTCGATCTGATAGGAATGTGTTGGCTGAAAAAACTGAACCAGCGAACGCTGGGTCAGCCCGCCGAGAATGGTGAAATAATACATCTCATATCCCGGCAGAACGCAGCAGGGGTGATAGCCATTGTCGATGCAAATCGTCGAACCATCGACGATATGATACGCATCACCAGGTTCGTTATCCTCGCGCTGGAGCATCTGCAGACCTGAACCCCATTTGGGTTTGAACCGGAAATTATAGGTTTCGTCGTGACGGGTTTCGTCCGGCAGGCGGTTTGTGTCGTGCTTGTGGCTGGGAAAGCCTGACCAGCCGCCCTGACCCACGGTGAACAATTCGCTGACCAGCAGGCGACCTACCTTGTCGTGCTGTTTCTGGCCCAGAATATGCTTGATCTTGCGATGGGTCTTGGTGTCATCGCTGCCATATTGAACAAGGTCGTGATCGCGAACATCAAATGGATCCAGCACCTTGTCGTATTTCGCGCCAGCTATGAACACTTCGGCGTCATCAGAGGCGCAAACCATCGTCGCCCGGGCGCCGACAGGAACATAGACGCCTTCGGGTTCGCCATCCCAGACATCCTCGCCACGGTTGCCGAGCTTGGGAAAACTGACGCCTTCGACATCAACATCGACGCTGCCGGTGGCGGGCGCGATACAGGTTTCATAGCCGGGGACCTGATATTCAAACGCCTCGCCTTTTTTCAGTTTGACGATGTTGAAATAGTTCAGCGGAACGGTCGGGTCATCCGCATCCACGATGGGACAATTTTGATTGTCGAAGGGCGCGATATGCATGTTTTGACTCCTATGGGGCCGGAGTTGGCCCCGGGTGAGACGCAAGAAAGTCGTCCAGTTCTTTTGTTGTTGGCATGGCAGGGGCACAACCGGGTTGGGACACGACGATCGACGCACAGGCGGACCCGCGCATGACCGCCTGTTCCAGCGAATGTTCGTTGGCGATCGCGGCCAGCAGACCGGCCATGAAGCTATCACCCGCGCCATTGGGTTTGACGGCTTTTACCGGGTAAATGCCAGTATGAATCTCTTGCCCATCCACAAAGGTGACAGCGCCTTGTTCACCCATCTTGTAAATAACGATGCGGCCCGGTTTTTCCGCCAGGCTCTTGGCCTTTTCGAATCCTTTGTCGATGCCGCCGGCCATAAATCCGAACTCTTCATCGTTGCCGACGATCAGATCACTTTCTTCGCCTGCGCGGGAAAGGATATCCGACGCGACCTCTGCCGACGGCCAGCTGTAGGGGCGATAATCGATGTCGAAAATGATTGGCAATCCCGCGCTGCGCGCGTTTTCAAAGGCCCGGAAAGTAGCGCTGCGCGAAGGTTCGGCAGCAAGTACGGTTCCCGCAGACACAAGGGCAGAAAATGATCCGTAATCAACGCGGTCCATGTCGTCGCCGGTCACCTGAAAATCGACAGCGCCATTGCGATAGATGACATTCTGAAAATCTTCGGTCCTGCTTTCATAGACCGCCAATGACATCCGGTACTCTCCGCCAACGATACGGATGAACGATGTATCGACCCCGTAATGGTGCAGCCGGTTCATGCAGAACCGCCCGATTGCGTCGTCGGAAAAGGATGTGATCAACGATGAATGGCTGCCCAGCTTTGCCAAACCGGCACAGATATTGGCGGATGATCCGCCCAGATCGGCCCGAAACGTATCGGCGTCTTCGCTTTTGACGTTGATGGGATCTGCGAACAGATCCATCCCCGCGCGCCCCAGTACCGCGAAACGGTTTCCCCTGATGCCGTTGATCAGCGTACTCACAGCTTACACCCCGGCAGAACTGAACAGTCCGTATCGTTAGAAATGGTCATGCGGTTCGAATTCCTTCGGCAAAAATCGAGAGGCAAAGCTGTTGGAACTTGCATTGGATCGATTCACACGATACTGATTTTGCAACCGGTTGCAATTGATATATTCGGAGCCGCGCAAAATGCCAGAAATCGGAATTGGAATCGTTGGCGGCGGCTATATGGGCAAGGCTCATTCCGTCGCCATGTCAGCAGTAGGCGCGGTGTTCAACACGGCGCTCAGGCCGCGTTTGGAAATGATCTGTGCATCCAGTCCGGAAAGCGCCGAGAGCTATCGCGTGGCGTATGGTTTTCAACGCGCGACAGATGACTGGCGTGTGCTGGTCAACGATCCGGCGGTCGAGGCAATTGTAATTGCATCCCCACAATCGACGCACAGGCAAATTGCCGAAGCGGCGCTTGCGCTGGGTAAGCCGGTGTTGTGCGAAAAACCGCTGGGTGCATCGCTGGAAGACAGCAAGGCAATGGTGGCCGCTGCCGACGCAGCAGGCGTACCTAACATGGTCGGTTTCAACTATATCCGCACCCCGGCCAGCCAGTATGCCCGGCAGTTGATTGCGGGTGGCGAGATCGGTGAGGTTACTTGGTTTCGTGGTGAACACACCGAGGATTTTTACGCTGATCCCCAAGCGCCAGCGACGTGGCGCACGACGGGAATGGCAAACGGAACAATCGGTGATCTTGCGCCACATATGGTTAACGGCGCACTGGCGCTGATCGGCCCCATCACGCAGGTCATGGCCGAGGTGGAAACGGTTCACCGGTCGCGTCCGGGTGGCGAGGTTACAAATGACGATCATGCCCAGGTGATGTGCCGGTTTGAAAATGGCGTTATGGGCAACCTGTATTTCAGCCGCGTCGCCACCGGGCGAAAAATGGGTTATGCCTATGAAATATCAGGGACAAAAGGCGCGATCAGATTTGACCAGGAAGACCAGAACGCGCTTTGGCTGTATCGCTGTGACGGCCCAGAGGGGAACAGGGGTTTCACCAAAATCCTGACCGGCCCCGCGCACCCTGATTACGAACCCTTTTGTCAGGGGCCGGGGCACGGAACTGGATATCAGGACCAGATTATCATCGAGGCCAAGGATTTCCTGCACGCCATCGAAACCGGGCAATCTGTCTGGCCCACCTTCCGGGACGGGCACGAGGTCAATCGCGTGCTGGCCGCAACGCTGGCATCGTCGAACGAGCGAAGCTGGCAGGATATCAGCGATTACTGATCGCTGATATATCATCACAAACACAAAGAAATCGCGTAGAAAGAAACGACCATGGCAAAGTTGAAATGGGGCATGATTGGCGGAGGTGAAGGCAGTCAGATCGGACCCGCCCATCGTTTGGGCGCACAGGCAGATGGGCATTTTGAATTTGCAGCAGGGGCGCTTGACCATCGTCCCGAAGTTGGGCGCGCGTACGCCCAGAGAATGGGCATTTCAGCGGAACGTGCTTATGGTGACTGGCAAGAAATGCTGAATGGCGAAAAAGACCGCGCTGACAGGGTGGACCTGGTAACCATCGCGACGCCAAACTCGACACATTTTGAAATTGCCAAAGCCTTTCTTCAGGCCGGGTTCAATGTGCTTTGCGAAAAGCCAATGACGATGACCGTCGAAGAGGGCGAGGAAATTGTGCGCGTCGCGGCGGCGTCAGGAAAAATCTGTGTCGTCAATTACTGCTACTCGGCCTATCCGATGGTCCGTCAGGCACGGGCGATGGTGCAGGCCGGAGAGATTGGCAAGGTTCGTCTTGTGGTGACCAATTTTAGCCACGGCCATCACGGCGATGCCACGGATGCAGACAACCCGCGCGTACGCTGGCGGTACGATCCCGAAATGGCGGGCGTTTCAGGGCAGTTCGCCGATTGCGGCATTCACGCCCTGCATATGGCCAGTTTTATCTGCGATGACGAAGTCAAATCCCTGTCGGCCGATCTCGCCTCGACAATCCCAAGCCGGGAACTGGAAGACGATGCGATGGTGAATTTCCGTATGGAAGGCGGCACCGTGGGGCGATTGTGGACCTCGTCCGTGGCCATCGGGCGGCAGCACGGCTTTGACATACAGGTCTTTGGCGAAACCGGCGGATTGCGCTGGGCGTCCGAGCAACCAAACCAGCTGATTTATACTCCGGTCGGTGGACGCACCCAGATCATCGAAAAAGGCGAAGCCGGACTGCACGAAGACGCACAACGGCTGTCCCGGGTGGCCATTGCGCATCCCGAAGGCTTTCCGCTGGCAGTTGCGAATATCTATTGCGACATCGCTGATGCAATCGGTGGGGAAACCCGCGATGGGCTGCCCAGTTCGTCCGATGGTGTCAGGTCAATTGCAGCGGTGCATGCAGCCGTCGCATCGGCAAAAGAAAACGGTGCGTGGAAAGATGCGCGCCCGCCGATGTTCCGTTGATTACATGCGGGGCCGCAATGTTCCCCGTTCGACCAAGCGGCAGGGAAAAATACGGGCTTCGGGGTAGCGGCCCGGTTCCTTCAGCATCTCTTCGACGAGATCGACAGATGACGTGATGATCTGCTTGATCGGCTGGTGAATGGTCGTCAGGTCGATATTTTCCCAACGGGACATTTCCATGTCGTTCAGACCGACAATCCCTATGTCCTTGCCGGGCGCCAACCCGTGATCCTTGAGCGCGGACAACGCGCCAACAGACAGGATGTCGTCGCCACAAAAATAAGCCTCTGCCGGGTTGTCAGCCAGCAATCGCATCATTTCGGCACGGCCTGCTTCGAACGAGTACGCACCAGAGTAAGAATACGTGGCTGATATTTCCGGTGTTTTGTCGATCACTTCCCTGAAACCGCGATGCCGGTCCATTGCCGAGGTTGCGTCCTTGGGCCCACCCAGATAGCCGACCCTTTTGTACCCTCTGGACAACAGCTCGCGGGCTGCCATCCGTCCGCATTCCACGTTGTCGATCCCGACCACATGAACCTCGGGCGAGGTCGCGGATCGACCGAATGTATGCACGACAGGCACCCCCGCATCGTGAAAGGCCATTGCAAAACTGGGTGGCAATGTTGACGAGGCCACAATCGCCGCATCGACCGAATACTGCCGCAGCATTTTTACGGAATTGGCCGGTTCGGTTTCATCGGTAAGGTTCACGATCAGGGGGCGCAGGCCCCGCTCTTGCAGGGCGCGGGTGAACTGGTCAAATACCTCAAGGAAGATCGGGTTGTGAAAGTTGTTAGAGATCAGGCCAATCAGTTTCGTCCGCCCAGTGGTCAGGGATGACGCAAGCGCATTTGGACTGTACCCCAGTTCCTTTGCCGCTTTTTCAACCTTGCTTCTGGTTTTGGCGGATACAGACGCACCTTCGGTAAATGTTCTGGAAACAGCTGATCGGGACACCCCGGCAAGCGCCGCAACTTCTTTTAGTGTGACGCTCACGCGTGTTGCCTCCAACCCTTTGAACAAGAATTCAGTTCACTGCATTTGTTGCGGAAACTTTGCACAATTGCAAAACAGTTGCAATCGGTTGCAAAACCGACATGGCCGATTGACGAAGAGGTGTTTTTGTGTGCGTCACCGAGGTTGCCCGGCAAGAAATTCCGACACGTGTGCAAGCCCTTGTTTCAGGATCTCGGGGTTGTTTGCATAGCCGATGCGAACATAACCTTCCATGTCCAATGCAGAACCGGGTGTGAACATGACCCCTGTTTTTTCAAGCAGGAAAATGCAAAAATCGCGTGAATTCATCGGCAAATCATACCTGAGCAAAGCTGTCGTGCCAGAGCGCGGCTTAACCCATGATATGCGCGGCTCCTTTTCGACCCAATCCTGCAAAATCATCAGGTTACCACGGGTAATGGACTGGCTGCGTTCCAGAATCCGATCCCGGTTTTCCAGCGCTAGGGTGGCAAAGTAATCGTCGATCATACCAACGGAAATAGTATCGTAATCCCGGTGGATGGTGACGGCCTCGATGATCTCTTGGGGGGCTGCAATCCATCCAAGGCGCAGACCCGCCAACGAGTATGCTTTGGACATGCCCGCCGTGCTGATGCCCTTTTCGTAGATATCAGCGATTGACGCCGTCACGCCAGAGCCATCCTGATCCGTGCCGCGATAAACCTCGTCGCACAAAATCCAGGCACCCGCATTGCGGGCGATGGCCGCGATCCCTTCCAGCATGGCGCGATCCATCAGCGCGCCGGTCGGATTGTTGGGGTTGTTGATGGCGATCAGGCGGGTGTCAGGGGTGACGAGTTCGCCAAGCTCGTCCAGATCCGGCAAAAAGCCGTTATCCTCGCGCAGCTTAAACCGCTGAACATCCGCGCCAAGACTGGCCGGGATCGAATAGTGCTGCTGATAAGTCGGGACAACGGCCACCACCCGGTCCCCCGGCGCGATCAGGGTTTTGTGCACCAGCATATTTGCCCCGATGGTGCCGTGCGTGACGATGGTATTGTGAACCTGCTGCCGTTCATACAACGAGGCGATGGCGCTGCGCAGACGTTCCGATCCTTCAATCGCGCCATAGGTCATCTTGAGCGTCAGCAAATTCGACAGATCCGTTTCGTTCCGGCCCGCCAGTGCCAGCAATTCTGAAATGGTCAGGCTTTCAACACAGGTTTCGGCCAAATTGAACGCACATTTCGTTTCCCACTCGTTCATCCAGATTTCTACGCCGAACGGTTCGATATGCATGGGGTGTTCCTTTTATCAGGGTGGGGAGTAAACAAAATTTTACAGAGAGCTGACCCAGTAATAGCGCTCTGGATAATTGTCCAATCCGGTACTGTTTCAATCAGCGATTATTTAGTCAGAAATAGGATATTCGTACCCTTTAGTGCGTGGGTGCTTGCAGCAATGTCGAAAGTACCTCTGACCCCTGAACTACTTGATCTACCGCCAAAGCAGCACCGTTTGGGCTCCAATGTGCATAATCGACAAAAACAGGTTTGCCATCCGGCAGCATAAAGGGACACGTTGGAGTGCAAACCAATTCAATGCTGGAAACGTAAGTTACAGAGTGGTCAGAAAAGTACAGTTTGAGATCATTGTCGAGACTACGAAAAACTGAGAAATCAGCATTGTGATAGTGCTCTTTGATCGCTTGCATTGTCCGGTTTCGCGTTACAACAACTTGCATAACCGGGTGAAACTCTGGACGTGGCCCCCAAAAGTAAACTGGAAGCCCGATTGATGAAATCCCGTCAAGTTGTGCCTTCAGGCGCTCTACCTTGCTGAAGTCAGTCAGCATAACCGACACGTCTTTTTCAGGATCGCCATTCATAATATGCCCTGCGCGTTGCGAGTGAATTACCGCTTCGATTTTGTCGGTGTTTTTGGATATCCAATGGTTGGCGACATCCAGCATCGCAGCACAATGCCCATTTGGCACGTGAGACCGCGCTAAACTGCAGCCCGCACCAGTGAATTGAACGATACTCAAGTTGGGAAAAGCTCTGGATAATCCCATCCAGATGTCGGCGGCATGGCTGTCACCTAAGATTACAACGGCGTTGCCATGGTTTTCTGGCAGGCAAGGTGAATAGTCTTCAGACAACGCCTGTGACGTTTCACGTTTAAAATGGCACGATTGCTGCCGGATTCCAATTCTACGCTGCTTTTTGCCCTCAGCGATGCCTGTCAAAAGTTTTTGAATTTCTGGAGAGGACCTGTCAGGCATCCCCTTCTGATCAATAACAAAGGCGCTTGTTGCAATCACCGCAAAGGCTGTGACCAATGATGAATACCCAAGCCTCCGATCAGAGACTTTGAATTCGCCGCCGCCTTTTCGCCGAAATGGAGTTTCGACGAAATGATAAAGAAATGAGCCTAACCCAAGTGAGATGATAAGCAGAATGGCCGTTTCCGATAACCACGGAGTTACACTTGAGAGAGTGGTTGGATTTCAAAAGTGATCTAGCGGTCAATCCAATTTTGCGTCTGGAGGCAGCTGTGGAGTAAGCGTATAGCCTTTACTGAACGAAAAGTTTGGTCCCCATTATCGGTTACGATTGAACAAAACTAAGCATAAGAATCTTTGAATTAGCGTGCTTCAAGCACATAAGCCTTGCAGATGTACCTCTGTCAAAATTCGTTTGGCAAAAAACCTCGAAAGACTATCAACAATGAAAACCGTAACTCTGCAT
>JBPCWT010000257.1:0-5950 GCA_051009255.1 Ruegeria sp.
GCGCGTGCGCCAGTTGGCGAGAGCCTGTTCAGTCATACTCCATCTGGCGGCAAGCTCCTGAACAGTGATAAACTGCTTTGCGTCAATCATGATGAAATTCCTTCGTGCTTTGGCAGAAGGGAGGCGGCCAGCGTTTGGCGATGTCAGCCGTCTCCCGGTATTACCGTCATTTTCGTCAGCAGTACGTTTTTATACACCGCATGATGTGGTTTGACGTGCGCTTTTTGCCTCATGTACACCAGATGTGGTCCCCTATATCGGGGAGTTACCCGTTGCGGATTTACGTGATTTTTACGGGACGTTCTTATTTCTGAATCACAATCAGTGGGTGGCCTTTACAAAGCGTTAACTGTAACCGCCGCGATCCGGTTTGCGCGGAATGGCTTGTGCGCACGCTTAAAATCCGATTGAAGCATTTGGAGTTGGGCGTTTTTGGCGATGATCGCAAATGAACGGACGGAATTTTGAATTGAACCCACGCTCGGCACGCGACCATGGGGGGGGGCTGGACGGGGCGATCGGGCGCTTTGGCGGCGACCGTTCTGACTGGTTGGACCTGTCCACCGGCATCAACCCGCATCCCTATGCTGTGGCGGGATTGGCGCAGCCCGACTGGACACAGTTGCCCGATCACAGCGCTTTTGAGGCGCTGACCGATTCAGCCCGCAGTTTCTGGAATGTCCCGCAAGGCGCGGCAGTTCTGCCGGCACCGGGCGCATCAGCCATTATTGCCCGCATTCCGGCGCTGGCACAGGCAGGCAAGGTAGAGATCACGCCGCCCACCTATAACGAACATGCCGCTGCATTTGCTGCGCAAGGTTGGACAGTTCAGGATCACGGCCCGGCGGACGCCCGTGTGCTTGTCCATCCCAACAATCCCGATGGGCGCATTTGGGAACAGGCCGATGTGCGCGCGCCGCTGACCATAATCGACGAAAGCTTTTGCGACGTAGCCCCGGATAGCAGCCTGATCCACCTTACCGACCAGCCCGGTAAGGTCGTTCTAAAAAGTTTTGGCAAGTTCTGGGGTCTGGCCGGTCTGCGGCTGGGATTCGCGATTGCCGAGCCTGGGCTGATCTCGCACCTGAACGATTTGACGGGCCCATGGGCCGTGTCCGGTCCGGCGCTGCGGATCGGCACGCGGGCCTTGCAGGATAGCGATTGGGCCAATGCAACCCGCGCCAGACTGGCACGGGACGCAGGCAGGCTGGACGCGCTGGTATTGGCAAAGGGGGCACAACTGGCAGGCGGAACTGACCTGTTCCGGCTTTATGAGGTGGACAGCGCAGCAAACTGGCAAGACAGGCTGGCGGACGCGTTTATCTGGAGCAGGGTTTTTCCATATTCGCGGACCCTTTTGCGCCTTGGCTTGCCGCCATCGGACGGTTGGGATCGGTTGGAGGCGGCACTATGAGCAACGCGCTGATGCTGATTTGCGCAATGTGTCTGGACGCGGCCTTGGGAGAGCCGGAATGGCTGTGGTCGCGGGTTCGCCACCCTGCGGTTTTGGTGGGCGATCTGATCAGGCTTCTGGATAGGAAATTGAACCAAGGCAACAACAGACGGCTTATGGGTGCCGTTGTGACATTGCTGCTGGTTGCGACCGCAATGATTGGGGGCCAACTGTTACAGACGCTTGGCCCGGTTGTTGAAATTCTGGTCTGCGCCGTTCTTTTGGCGCAGAAATCGCTGGTGGTTCACGTTCGCGACGTGGGCGACGCCTTGCGCCGCTCGCTGCCAGAGGGACGCGACGCGGTTGCCCGCATCGTATCGCGGGATACATCTGACATGACGCAGGCACAGGTGTCACGATCCGCGATTGAAAGCGCCGCTGAAAACCTTAGCGATGGAGTGATAGCACCGGCATTGTGGTTTCTGGTCGGTGGGTTGCCGGGACTTTTGGTGTACAAGGCAATCAACACAGCAGACAGCATGATCGGATACCGCAACGAAAAATATGCGGAATTCGGATGGGCATCGGCCAAACTTGACGATCTGCTGAATCTGATCCCGGCGCGACTGACTTGTATCATGATCGTTACCCTGTCCCGAAACTGGGACCAGTGGAACGAGATCGTTGCAGATGCGCGTCGGCATATTTCGCCCAATGCCGGATGGCCCGAGGCAGCAACGGCCCGTGCACTGGATATCGCGCTGGCTGGTCCGCGCAGCTATCACGGTGAGATCAGGGACCTGGCCTGGGTGAACGGTGATGCCCGCACCGAGATCGGCGCGTACGAGGTTTTCCGCGCATGCGACATGTTATGGAGGATTTGGGGACTTGCACTTGCCGTATTGTCGGTGTCGGTTGTGTTGGACCACTTTTTCTAAACGACAAGAACGGACTACCCTGACTATGCGCTTATTCTTCGGCCTTGCTGCCGCTGCCTTGCTCGCCTCGCCTGCCCTTGCGGAATGCGGAGGCAGCTTTAACCAGTTCGTAAAAGGGCTGAAATCCGAAGCAATCAATCAGGGCATCGACAAATCAACGGTCAATTCTTTCTTTAAAGGCGTGCAGCAGGACGCCAGCGTGTTGAAAGCTGACCGGGCGCAGGGCGTGTTTCAAAAACCGTTCATCGACTTTTCGCGCCATCTGATTTCTCAGAACCGGATTGATCGCGGCAAGTCGATGGCCAAGAAATACAATGCTGTCTTTGACCAGATCGAGGCCAAATATGGCGTGTCGCGTGGTGTGTTGTTGGCCTTTTGGGCCTTTGAAACCGACTATGGCGCGTTTCAGGGTGATTTCAACACGCGCAACGCACTGGTCACACTGGCCCACGATTGCCGCCGCCCGGAACTGTTTCGGCCCCAGGTGATCGCGGCAATCGAGTTGTACCAGAGTGGGGATTTCGACCCCAACCGAACAACCGGCGCTTGGGCTGGCGAAATCGGTATGGTGCAGATGCTGCCGCGTGACATCATCGAAAACGGGGTGGATGCGGATGGCGATGGCAAGGTTTCGCTTAAGACTTCGGCGTCGGATGCGCTGACGTCGGGGGGCAAAATGCTGTCCCATCTGGGATGGCAGCCGGGTCAGCCGTGGCTGCAAGAAGTGACTGTACCGGCCAAAATGGACTGGTCGCTGTCTGGGCCCGGCAAAGGCCGCGCTGTTTCCGATTGGCAGGCCATGGGTGTTCAGGCGCGCAACGGTTCGCTGCCCGGTAACATGCAGGCGTCGCTGATCCTGCCACAGGGCCACAAGGGACCGGCATTCCTCGCCTATCCGAACTTCGACGTTTACTTTGAATGGAACCAGAGCTTTGTTTATGTGCTGACCGCTGCATATTTCGGAACCCGGCTGGAAGGTGCGCCAGTTTATGACGCGCGCAACCCGGCGCCGGGCCTGTCAGGTGCGCAAATGAAGCAATTGCAAACCAAGCTGCAGGCGCGTGGGCATGACGTTGGCAAGATCGACGGTATTCTAGGCGCCGGAACACGCGCTGCAGTTCAGGCAGAGCAACAACGTCTTGGACTTGCTGCCGATGCATGGCCGACATCGGAATTGTTGAACAGCTTGTGATCTGTCAGTTTGGGCGAACGGGATAGCGTTCGCCCTTTTCATTTATCAGGATCAGTCTGTCACCGCTGCGAACGTACAGATCGCAACGGCTGAGGCCATTTCGAAAATCGGTGCAAACACTGCCGTCCTGGGCAATATGGTAGGTGCCAAAAGCGGTTCCGCCGCCGTTTGCCGCGGAATACGTGTACGAATATGATCCGCCTGCTGAGTAACTGGATTTCCCATCGTCATAAAACGTCAGGGTCTGGCCTGCCAGGCCAGCCAGGTCGACGCTATCCAACGGAACATCCCCGGGACGTAAAAGCCATTCGTCCGCCAAAGCGGGAACAGCCAAAGCAACCCCCAAAACCGTAAGCCATACCTTTTGCATACCCAATCTTAATCGGCCTTTTGGCGTGGCACCCGTCACATTGCGGTGATCGGTTGGATGGTCGTCGCCAAGCAGTCGGTGGCGCGCTATTCGCTCCAGGCGGACTGATCCATGTAAATCCGGGCGAAGCCCTGCTTGATCACGTTCTGAATCTGGTCTTGCCGGCGGCCGATATGCCCGTCAAGCAGGCGTCGCGCTTTGTCCGCGTCGCGTTGGCGCACGGCATCGACAATCGCGATATGTTCGCTGCCACTCGCCTCGATCCATCCGGGCATATCGACCCAGCGGGCAAAACGGATCTTGCCGTTCAACCGCTGCAATTCATCCGCAATCTTGGGGTTTCCTGACAACCCAACCAGCCGGACATGAAACTTTTCATCGTGATCCAGCTGCGCCTCTTCGCTAAGTTGCAGCCTTTGCTGCCCCTCGCCCAGACAGAACTGACGCAGGTCTTCGATCTGGTCATCGGATGCGCGTTCACAAGCTCGGCTGACCGCGAAGGTTTCGATTGCGCATCGGGTTTCGTACAGATTGAAAATCGGCCGCGCCTCAAGGTTTCGGCACCGAAAACCGCGCCCATCCGTCCGTTCGAGGTAGCCCTCGCTTTCAAGACGCGCGAGCGCTGCGCGAAGCGGTGTTCTGCTAACACCCATTTCGCGTGCCAGTTCGCTTTCATTCACAAGCTGACCGGGCCGGAAGTCGAACATCATCGCCCGGCGCCGGATAGTGGAGTAGACGTCGATTGGCATCAGTTTGAAAGGCTGGTGAGACAGAAAGTACCGTCGAATTTCATAATGTATATTTATTTGCATACAATATTGAATTTTGTCAAGAGCACACGGCGCGTCAACTTGACTTTCAGTGCGAATTTTAAAGTGTATTCAAGTGTTGTAGGCGACCTGTTATACTTTTCAGACATAACAAATTAAGAGGTGAAAGAGTGCCCGATGAACCCAAGGTTGACCGTCGAGTAAAGGGCAGTACTGACCACGCCTATCGCTCGCTCAAGGAAATGGCGATCCGGTACGAATTACGCCCCGGTGACAAGATCAACGAAGTCGCCATTGCTCAGAAACTGAACCTCAGCCGAACCCCGGTGCGCGAGGCGTTGAACCGGCTGGTGGTCGAGAACCTGATAGAGTTCGAAACCGGCCGGGGTTTTGTTGCGCGGCGGCTGGACCTTGACGAAATTCTGCAGCTTTACGAACTGCGCATAGCGTTGGAAGCGGCGGCTTTCCGGCTGTCCTGTGAACGTGCCAAGGTCGAAGATATCGATGCACTTGAAACCTCGTGGACGGATGCGACCGGCGAAAACTATGAGAACATGACTCATGAAGAGATCGCGGTAGCCGACGAGAATTTTCATCGTAGCCTGACCCAACTGTCGCAGAACGACGAAATCGTTGCCGTGCTGGACCGGATCATGGCGCAGATACGGTTTTGCCGATTGATCGATCTGGAAGTGAACTCGCGCAAAGAGGTGCTTTATTCCGAGCACCTCGCCATCCTTGACCATCTGCGCAAGCGCGAGCTTGATGAAGGTGTCGAAGTCATTTCAAAGCATATCCATGTCAGCCACGAAAATGCGTTGAGCGTGATCAAAGAAGGCATTGCCCGTATTTATATGCCCTGATCCAATTTGGGCTCTGCACCTCGTCAAGGGGTGCAGGCGCCGGTTCAGGCGACTTTGAGCGACCCAAGGATATTCTGGGGCGAGGATTCGCCATATGGATCGTCGCCGCAATTGTCGGAAAAACCCGGTTCTTCGAACCACTGCGTTACAACCTCGTCCTCGACAACGGCTGCATAGCGCCAGGACCGCATTCCAAATCCCAGATTGTCCTTGGCAACCAGCATTCCCATCTTGCGCGTGAACTCGCCGCTGCCGTCAGGTATCAGCCCGACGTTTTCCAGATTCTGTGATCTGCCCCATGCATTCATGACGAAGGCGTCGTTGACCGATACGCAATAGATCGCGTCAAATCCGCAGCCGCGAAAATCAGGGAACAAGCTTTCAAAATCGGGCAACTGAAAGGTCGAGCAGGTCGGGGTAAAAG
>JBPCWT010000258.1:0-5163 GCA_051009255.1 Ruegeria sp.
GATGCGATTTGCGCTGACCTGACGATAAAAGGCGATCAAAAAGGAGGTTGGCCCCTGTATACGCCCCAGACCGCTTGTGGCGGCCACAACCGTACCAACGTCGGTTTCCCCTTTCAAAACTAACCAACCACCTAGCATCAGAATGCCAACGGTTCCCGCGCCGTTGATGACGCTTAGCAGGAATTTTGCAGAAAGCTTCCACAGAAACATACTTCGTCGCGTCTCATAAATCGCGTCGAATTTTTCGTGGGCGTCCTGCGTGACGGATTCGATGTCTTCAATCGTCAATTGGTCGGTCGAGCTTCGCAGAATGCGAACACGCTCTGCCACAAATACGTTCACTTTGCGTTGGGACACCAGAACAATGATGATTTGCGGGACAATCATCGACAACGCAATCAGGCCCAGCCCGGGCTGCGTTGACGAGATATAGCCGATCACACTGATCAACGTACCGATCTGCACCACCGGGTCCGAAAAAGCGCCACCTGCAAACTTGCCCAACTCTTCGGCCTCGGCGGAAATCGCTGTCGCCATCGTCCCCTTGCGGACAACCTGACCCGCCTCGTCGATATCGGCGGCCCTGTCTATCAGACGTCTTCGTATCAGGCGGATTACGTCTTCGCCCAGTGTGCCGGAGCGATAGCCCAAGATCCATTTGAGTGTAAGGCTCAGCACGATCACCGACATCATGCCCGTGCCAAGGTAAAACAAATGTTCCGGGTTAATTTCCTTGGAGGTGAGGTGATTTACAATATCGCGTTGGAATTCCAGCGGAACGGCTGCCAGCGCGGCGACGGCGAGGGAAAGAACGATAAGGATGATCTGGCGCCCGGCGCTTGCGCGCCAGATTGCAGAATAAAGCTCGAACATTTCAACTTCCAGGACAGAACAATGATCAATGATTGACCATGACAGGCTGTAAGTTCAAATGTTCAAACAAAACTACAGGCAGGACGTGCCGGATCGGCCACAGAGTCCATTGCCTCAACCTTCCAGTCTTACAACTGCTTCACCCGCCATCATTTCACCGCTGGCCCGATCCAGACGCAGATAGGCAATAGCCTGGTCACCGCACTGCGTATAAAGGGTTCCAGCGGGTTTTTCGCCCGACAGGATTGGGGTGCCTACCGGCGCGTGACCCGTGATCGAAACCGTCCGCAGACCTTTTCGAAGCTCTGTTTTATGTTTCATCCGGGCCGTGATTTCTTGCCCGACATAGCACCCTTTTTTGAAGTCGACGCCGTTCAGCATTTCAAACCCAGACTCCAGAATATAACTGTCTGGGGTCAATTCGATACCTGTTTCCGGAATGCAATATGTGACCCTTATGGCATCCCAATCAGTGCCATCATCCCCTTCGTCCGCAGTCGAATAAGCACGCCACCCCAATTCTGGATGCCGTGGATCAGCCTGCGCATTGGCCGGGGCAGGGCCGGTGCCGCATTGAACATGAAGATCGGTTTCTTCGATAATCACATCGGCACGCAGTTTGTACATGCTCAGCCGCTTTATCAGGCCGTCAGCGTACGCTTCGGCAACATCCAGAAGGATCGTAGATCCATCGCGTTTCAAAAAGAAATCAGCCAGATACTTACCTTGGGGTGACAGCAGCGCGGTATAAAGCAATCCATCTGCTAAACGTCCAACATCATTGGTTACCAACCCCTGCAAAAAGGCCTCGGTATCCTTTCCGGACAAGCGCAGGATGCGGCGGCTGGGCATGGGATGGTCCTCGTCATTACCTCGGACCACGTGATATAGGAGTTACCATCCAAATGACCAGAGGCTAACGCTTGTGCCTGCTCCGATCAGTATCGTGATTCCGACCCTGAATGCCGGTGATTCCCTGCCACGAACGCTGGGCGCGTTGATGGAAGGGCTGCAGGTTGGGCTGATCCGCGAACTGGTGGTTTCCGATGGTGGATCGATAGATCTGACCCTGAAAATTGCCGAAGAGGCGGGGGCAGAAGTCTTGTCGGGGCCGCCTTCGCGCGGGGGCCAGTTGCGGCGAGGGTGCGCAGCGGCAAAAGGTGAATGGCTGATGGTACTGCACGCCGACACAGTGCTCGATTCAGGGTGGAGTCGGGTGGTGGCGGATCACTTGCCAAGCGCGCAGCCGACGGCGTTCAGGTTGGTGTTTGATGCCTCAGGATTCTGGCCGAGATGGGTGGCTGGCTGGGCCAATTTTCGAAGCCGTTTCCTGCGACTGCCCTATGGCGATCAGGGGTTGCTGGTTCGGCGCGTGGATTATGATGCGGTCGGGGGATATCCAGACCAGCCATTGATGGAAGACGTCGCGATAGTTCGTGCGCTACCGCGTGTTATCTTATTGAAATCATGCGCTTTTACGAATGCCGATCGCTATGTTCGCTCTGGCTGGGTTCGTCGGGGTGCACGGAACCTGTGGACCCTGATCCGGTACTTTCTGGGGGCCGATCCAGAGAAGCTGGCGCAGGCTTATCGGCGCTGAGGCTGGCGCGTAACTCGACAATGGATTTGCCAAGACGGAATGGCGCGGCAAAGCTGACAAGGCACAATGCGATGATCTGCAACACCAGAATATGCGCGTTGTCCTGCAGGTATTCCCATTCATCTTTCAACTTTCCGACCTGGGCCACCAAGTCGTCATAGCTTTGTGCCAGTATCAGGTAATCCCCTGCAATTGCAGGAACTTTTCTGCGCATGTTATCGATGGCTGCCTGCGTTTGGTCGTCAAGAGAGGTGAAAACCAGAAACTGTTCGATATCGAATGCGTCAGCTTTTGCCGCCATTTCACGCATCTCGTCCATGCCTTCGTTGGCCTTTCGTCCAAACAGAAAATGCAATCCTTGCAGGGGAGTGACTTCGTTGGTTACGGCAATAAATAAAGGTAGATCGGCGTTGCTGGCGGTTGAGGCGGACAGGAATTCGACCTTGTCGCAAAGAATGGCTGTATCGGGGTCAAAAGCCGGGTCGCAAAACCGCAATCGAAACCGAGCGGCATCGCGGTCAAAGGCAAGTGTGGCGGCATAAGCCACGTCGATCTGACGATCCAGACGCGAGCTGTCCGAGGTATAAAATCCTGCTAAAACAGCAACTAACGCGCCGATTCCACCAAGAACGACCCAGACCAGATCGGCCAGTTTCCATGCCCTGTGACCTGCCGGTTTACGGAACAGAAAGGCGGTGCCGACGGAACCGATGACGAAAAACAGGATCAGCAGGGGCAATTGGTTGTTGGTAATGAATGTCATGCACCGAAGTTTACGGGCTGCGGATTGTCAGGCAACCGCGATCACGAAGATGTAGAAAGGCGTGTTTTGGGTGGTTTGTACAAGACTGCAGAGGGGGTTTGTACGATTTGTACAACTTTTCCAGCCCCTCTGACGCCTTGTCGGGCGCCTTAAATCTTGACCATACTGATCCTATTCTTTTTCGGAGTTATTTTGATGACCAAAGAGATCGTATTGATCCACGGCGCATTTGCCGGACCGTGGTGCATGGAAGATTACGCAGGCTTTTTCCGTGACCGGGGCTGGACCGTGCATGTGCCCGCGTTACGCTATCACGATGGCGACCCCAAGGCCGAGCCTGATCCGGGGCTGACGGACGCCAGCGTCATGGATTACGCCAATGACATCGCCGCATTTGTGCAGACGCTGAACAGCAAACCGGTTTTGTTGGGGCACGCTATCGCGGGTGTCGTCGCACAGCAGGTCGCGGCCCGTGGTTTGGCCAGCGCCATTGTCCTGATTAATCCGAATGCGCCGTGGGGAACCTTGCCGGAAACCGATGACGAACGTGCTGTGCCGCGCGCCTGATGGAGGGTGGCGCGTTTTGGAAACAGCCCATGCGCGTAGAATTCGGCCTGATGGCACCCTTTGCGCTGAACAAATTGAGCGAAGCGGACCAGCACAAGGTGTTCGACCGTCTGGGCGCGGAAAGCGGGCGGGTCATGTTCGAGATGTTTTTCTGGATGTTCGACGATCGCCACGCAATGAAGGTTGATATGGACAATGTCGATTGCCCGGTTCTGGTGGTGTCGGGTGCCGATGATCGCGCTGTGAACCCCGATACCTGCCGCGCCCTGGCAGAACGGTATGGCGCACGCGGAACGTTCCTGCTGGCTAAGGACCACGCGCATTTTCTGTTCATGGAACCGGGTTGGGAAAAGGTTGCCGGGCAGATCGAGGATTGGCTGACGAAAAAGGTGGGCTAGGGAGCCCACCGATCCAGCCAAACCGGCATTATTTGTTGATCTGTAGGGTGCTTTGTGGCCGCCAGTTCAGGTTGCCATCTTCGGCGCGGTAGCAGCGCAGTAGCCGTTCTTCGCGGGTGCTGACCGTTTCGGTGACAGTGTTTGACCCGACCAGCAGAATGAATGCGTTTTCTGAATAGGCCATGCCGTCATAATAGCAGAACCGCTTTTCCGCGCCGTCTGGAATTGGGGATGCAGTGCTGAGCATTTGCTGTGCAACCCCTTGGGTCGCCAAAAGAGACAGTGCCAAACCGAAACAAACAGTTTTCATTTTATCCTCCCGTCGGAATTATGACTTCTTTCAAATGGTATCTCTGACGCTCGTGCCCCGCGGTGCGTTCTTTAATGACGGTTTCGGCAAGTGTGATGGGTTGCAACGGGTTAGGCAAGGGAATGTTCGGGGGGCGGGTTTGCCTGAATTCGGAAAGGTCGCACGCCTCACCAGGTGTGGGTCGCGGATTCGACAGAAGTGGTGCTTCGTGCGAAACTGGTGTTGGTTCTCTTTTATGCAAGAAGGAGGCACCCGATCAGACAACTAGCCAAATTCGCGTTGATTTGCGGCCTGCTGGGACCCCCGGTCGAAGCTGGCGAAGAAAGCTATGGTTCGGAGCACTGTTCGCTGGCACTGGCCTTTGCGCTGGATATTTCTGTCAGTGTGAACGAGGCCGAATACAAGCTGCAACGCGATGGTCTGGCGTCGGCTTTGCTTGATCCGACTGTTACGGATGCAATCCTGACACAACCCAATTCGGTGGTCATGATGGCCTATGAATGGAGCGGTTCACATCAGCAGCAGGTCATCGTGCCGTGGAGCAGGATTGTGACAAAGATGGATCTGTTGGAATTCACCGCGTCCCTGACGGATCACGCATGGCAAACGCCTGAATATCCGACAGCCATCGGACGGGCGATCGGGTTTGGAC
>JBPCWT010000259.1:0-6667 GCA_051009255.1 Ruegeria sp.
CTGAGCTACAGCAGCCTATCATTTCGCGGGCATCTGGGCACATGCCCTACTATAGCCCTACTAGTTTTTACCTCGCACTGCTAACTCAGTGTTCGAACACGCCAATTTGGAATGGACCTACCCATTACCAAGGGAGTGCTCTACCCCTGAGCTACGGCAGCGCGGTGAGCGGGTGATTAGACTTAATCGAAACAGGGTGCAAGGGTGTCTGGACGGTTTTTTTCGCCTCCTGTAGAGAAAGACCATGGCAGAAAAAAATTCACCAGAAAAGCACGGCAAATCCGGGAATGCACGCGAAGACCGGCTGAAAGCGGCGTTGAAGGCCAACCTTGCACGGCGTAAGGCACAGGCAAAGGCGCGGGCGAATTCGGACAACAAGACCAATCAGGACGAGGGCTGAGAGCAGATGGATTCAATATTAGTTACGGGCAATGGTGCGCTTCACGGCCAGATACCGATTGCGGGCGCGAAAAACGCCTGTCTGACGCTGATGCCGGCAACCTTGTTAAGCGACGAACCGCTTACACTGACCAACGCTCCTCGGCTGAGCGACATCAATACGATGACCCTGCTGTTGCAGTCACTGGGCGCCGAAGTAACCGCATTGCAGGATGGGCAGGTGCTGGCCATGTCCAGTCACGACCTGAACAGTCACACGGCGGATTACGAGATTGTGCGAAAAATGCGGGCGTCCAACCTGGTTCTGGGGCCGATGCTGGCACGGATGGGGCAGGCGGTCGTGTCCTTGCCCGGCGGCTGCGCGATCGGTGCCCGCCCGATGGACTTGCATGTTGAAGCTCTTCAAGCATTGGGTGCGGAAATCGAACTCAGGGATGGGTATCTGCACGCCAAGGCACCCGGTGGTCTAAAGGGCGCGGTGCACGAGATGCGCTTTGCCTCGGTCGGGGCGACCGAAAACATCGTTATGGCCGCGACGCTGGCCAAGGGCACCACTGTTCTTAAGAACGCGGCGCGCGAGCCCGAGATCGTCGATCTGGTGGAATGCCTGCGCAAAATGGGCGCGCAGATTCAAGGCGAGGGAACATCGACCATTGAAATTCAGGGTGTTGACCGGCTGCACGGCGCAACGCATCAGGTGGTGACTGACCGGATTGAACTGGGCACCTACATGCTGGCCCCGGCCATTTGTGGCGGCGAGGTTGAGCTGCTGGGTGGTCGCATGAACCTTGTCGGCACGTTTGTCGAAAAGCTGGACGCGGCAGGTGTCAGCGTTGAAGAGACCGAGCGCGGGCTAAAGGTTGCCTGCAAGAACGGGCGCGTCAGGGCGGTGGATGTTGTCACCGAACCGTTTCCGGGCTTTCCAACCGATTTGCAGGCGCAGATGATGGCGCTGATGTGCACCGCCGAAGGTGTATCGGTTCTGGAAGAACGCATTTTTGAGAACCGTTTCATGCATGCGCCGGAACTGGTGCGCATGGGTGCGCAGATCGAGGTGCATGGCGGCACCGCCACGGTCACCGGTGTCGAAAACCTGAAAGGTGCACCTGTCATGGCCACAGATCTTCGCGCCTCGGTCTCGCTGATACTGGCGGGGCTGGCGGCAGAAGGGGAAACAACCGTCAGCCGGGTCTATCATTTGGACCGCGGATATGAGCATGTAGTGCGCAAGCTGGAAGGCGTGGGCGCAAAAATCGAACGGATAAAGGGCTGATGGCGGACGCAAGTTTCGAAGACGGGCGCGAAGCCCCCCTGAACATCGGTGCCGAAGACGCCGATGACCTGCAGGTGATCTCGACATTAACTCAGGATGCCGTGTTCCCGGTAACAGAGATGTCGTGGCGCCCGTCCGAGCAACGCTTTGCGTTGCTGTTGAACCGGTTTCGTTGGGAAGACAAGGATGCAGCAGACCGCCGGGGCCGCGAGTTTGAGCGGGTGCAGTCGGTATTGCTGTTCAATTCGGTGCTGTCCGTGGCCAGCCAGGGTGTGGACCGCGGCGATAAGGATATGATCCTGTCGTTGCTGTCAGTTGATTTTGAACCAGGCGACGATGGCACAGGCGCGATCCTGTTAACGCTGGCCGGTGATGGTGCCGTTCGCATGTCGGTCGAGGCCGTGGATGCGACGCTCAAGGATGTGACCCGCCCCTATCGCGCGCCGTCGGGACATGCGCCCAATCACCCTGATTAAGTATCATCCAAGCATGGTTTTTATTGTCCGGGGTCCATGCCGGATGTACAAAGGCGCGTCTGAGGGTTGAGCCCCCACCGTCACGGGGATATGTCCGGTTCAAACGCCCGGAGTACCAGTAATGCCTGTATTTCTTGATACCGCTTCGACCACCTTCGAAGCTGAATTTTCCGCGCTTTTATCTGCCAAGCGCGAGGACAGCCCGGATGTGGACGCACTGGTGGCGGAAATAATCGCGGATGTGCGCCATCGCGGGGATGATGCGGTAATCGAACTGACCGCGAAATTCGACCGGATGGAACTGACACCGGAAACGCTGGCCTTTGACGCTGAAGAAATTTCACAAGCGGTCGCGAAAGTGTCGGCGAGCGATCGTGCAGCGCTGGAACTGGCGGCGGATCGTATCCGGACCTATCACGAAAAACAGATGCCCGAGGATCAGGAATGGACGGATGACGCCGGTGCAACACTGGGCTGGCGCTGGTCTGCTGTTTCTGCGGCTGGGCTTTATGTACCTGGTGGTCTGGCGTCTTACCCGTCATCCGTTCTGATGAACGCGATACCGGCGCAGGTAGCGGGCGTACAGCGTCTGGCGATTACCGTACCGACGCCGGACGGTCAGGTGAATCCGCTGGTGCTGCTGGCCGCAAAACTGTCGGGTGTTAGCGAAATCTACCGCATCGGGGGCGCACAGGCGATTGCGTCGCTGGCCTATGGGACCGATACGATTGCACCGGTCGACAAGATCACCGGACCGGGCAACGCCTTTGTCGCGGCGGCAAAGCGACGCGTGTTCGGCAAAGTGGGGATCGATATGATCGCCGGTCCGTCAGAAATTCTGGTGATCGCGGACAAGGACAACAATCCTGACTGGATCGCGCTGGATTTGCTCAGCCAGGCGGAACATGACGAAAGTGCGCAGTCGATCCTGATCACCGATGATGCCGGATTTGGTCAGGCGGTGGCGCATGCGGTGGACAAAAGGCTGAAAACGCTGGAACGCCGCGCCATCGCGGGCACCAGTTGGCGCGATTTCGGCGCGGTAGTAACCGTGCGGGATCTGGACGAGGCCGCAGCGCTATCGAACCGGATTGCCCCTGAACACCTGGAGCTTTGTGTCGCTGACCCAGCCACTCTCAGCGCCAAGACAGTACATGCCGGCGCAATCTTTCTGGGCCAATACACGCCCGAGGCCATCGGAGATTACGTTGGCGGCCCAAACCATGTTTTGCCAACTGCCCGTTCGGCGCGGTTTTCTTCGGGGTTGAGCGTCATGGATTTCCTCAAACGGACAACGCTTAGCCGAATGACACCCGACGCCTTGCGCAAGATTGGCCCCGCAGCCGAGCAACTGGCGCAATCCGAAAGCCTTGAGGCGCATGGCCTGTCTGTGCGTGCGCGGCTGGATAACCTGAACCGGTGATGCCCCGGCACCGAATGGGGCCGCTGACGCTGTTCTGTGCGTTGCTCATCGAAATCCATTGTTATAGGTCTGTCGTGACTTGATTGGATCGCTGAAATTATGACCCGCATTACGCATATTGCGCTGGATGATCGCAACTTACCGCCGCCGACGCCCGAGATCGAGCAGGAGCGGAAGGTCGCCATTTATGATCTGCTTGAAGACAATTCTTTCGCGTTGCCGAAACGGGACGACCGGGTGGTTCCGGACGGCCCCTATCACGTTCAGCTTTCGATCCGGGACAAGCGGCTGGTTTTCGATATCCAGACAGAAGACGAGGAACAGGCAGCTGAATTTCATTTGTCGCTGGGCCCGTTCCGACAGGTCGTCAAAGACTATTTCCAGATATGCGAAAGCTACTTTAACGCCGTGAAAACCCTGCCACCCAGCCAGATCGAAACCATCGACATGGCGCGTCGCGGCATCCACAACGAAGGTAGCCGCGTTCTGCAGGAGCGGCTGGAAGGCAAGGCAGAGGTGGATACAGACACCGCCCGTCGCCTTTTCACGTTGATCTGCGTTCTGCACTTCGGGGGTTAACGGGTGAAGGCTCTTCCGCAGTCGGTCCTGTTTTGCTGCGACCATAACGCGGTTCGGTCCCCCATGGCCGAAGCCATCATGAAGAAATTCTATGGCACCGGAACCTATGTTCAATCGGCGGGCGTGCATAACGATCTGGAAATCGATGGTTTCTGCATCGCCGCCTGCCAAGAGATCAATGTCGAACTGTCCCGTCACAGGTCCAGATCGTTCGACGAAATGGAAGAATGGGGCGATGACCTGAGCTCGTTTGATCTGATCGTCGCCCTGTCGCCTGCAAGCCAGCGCAAAGCGCTGGAACTGACGCGGTTTTTTCACCTTGAAGTCGACTATTGGCCGATCATGGACCCTACCGGGATGGGTGAAACCCGAGAGCAGAAGTTACATCACTATCGACAGACGCGCGATCAGATCGTCCAGCACCTAAAGGACCGCTGGGGCGATCCAACAGAGATAACATGAGGCAGAGCACCCGACGCGATTTTGCTTACAGCTTACCGTGACCTGTGCATTAGGTATTGGACATTTCTGCGAGAGCAACGCGCGCGCGGTAACACCCGGCGTCGTGGCCCGGTTTTCATGGACAGATCTGGGTGACGATAAAACGCTGAAGCCGCTGCAATTTTGGATTCGGGACCTGTGATGTAAAGGCGCTGTTTTCACAGCGCTATTCCCGCGGGCCAATCCCCAAGACGGCATTCGAACACCGTGGTCATGCCAGTGATCGTGAAACCACAATTAAAACGTGGTATAGAAGGTTTTTCATTGGGGGAAATTGAAATGAAAAGATATGTGATTGAGCGCGATCTGCCGGGTGTTGGCGGGATGTCCGGCGGAGAATTGAGCGGGGCATCGGCGAAATCCAACGATGCATTGGAAAAGATACCCGGCATTCAGTGGCAACATTCATATGTTGCGGGCGACAAGACATTTTGCATCTATCTGGCCGAAAGCGAAGACGCCATTCACAAACACGCGGAATTAAGCGGCTTCCCGGCAAGCATTATCACCGAAGTTGAGACTATCATCGATCCAACCACGGCACGGTAATCGGTACTGTACAGGTTCGCGCGGTGTGAATACTGTCACCCGGCAATTATGTTGGGGTCGTTGATATGAAAGTCGCCACCGCCGCGTATCCGTTGGATTGGTTGAACAGCTGGTCGCAATACGAGGACAAGCTGGCCGATTGGGTCTCCCGTGCCGCAGGGCAGGGGGCTGATCTGCTGGTTTTTCCGGAATATGGCGCGATGGAATTGTCGACGCTGGATGGCGCGGCCGTTGCCGGTGATCTTGAACGTTCGATCCATGCCGTTTCGGATCGCATGGCCGATGCCGCAGTCCTGCACGAGCGGTTGGCCCGCGAATATGGGGTGCACATCCTTGGCGCGTCGGCCCCCGTTGTTTCCGGCTCCGGCAGGCCGGTGAACCGGGCAGAGTTGTATACGCCGCACGGCCAACGGGATCATCAGGACAAGCAAATCATGACCCGGTTCGAACGCGACAAATGGAATGTCGTCTCAGGCGGGCCGTTGAAACTGTTTGAAACCGCGCTGGGCAAAATCGGCGTTCTGATCTGCTATGACAGCGAGTTTCCGTTGCTGGGACGCGCATTAAGCAACGCTGACCTGATCCTTGCGCCATCTTGCACCGAAGCGCTGTCAGGCTTTTGGCGCGTGCGTATCGGTGCCATGGCGCGGGCGCTTGAAAACCAGTGCGTGACTGTCATGGCATCACTTGTGGGCAGAAACGACTGGTCCGAGGCCGTGGGTATGAACACCGGAATGGGCAGTGTGTTTGGCCCACCCGACGTTGGATTTCCCGATACCGGAGTTTTGTCCCAAGGCGTCCTGCAGCAACCCGGCTGGACATATGCCGAGGTTGATCTTGATGCCATTGCCAATGTGCGGGCGGATGGCCGGGTTCTGAATCGACGCCACTGGGATGAACAGGATGGCAGAGCCAATTCAGTCACATTGTGCCGCCAATAGGCGATTCCACCCTTGAAACAGGGCTGAAATACGATCATTTAGGCGTACACGGCCTGCAGATTCTGCGGGCAAAACGCAATGATGGAGACAACATGGCCAAGGAAGATACGCTCGAATTCCCCGGTGTCGTCAAGGAACTCCTGCCTAATGCGACATTTCGGGTCGAGTTGGAAAACGGCCATGAGATTATCGCGCACACGGCAGGAAAAATGCGCAAAAACCGGATCCGCGTTCTGGCAGGTGATAAGGTACAGGTTGAAATGACCCCTTATGATCTTACCAAAGGACGCATCAACTATCGGTTCAAATAACCCTTTGAAACTTATTCTTGGATCTGCAAGTCCGCGCCGCCTTGAACTTTTGGCGCAGATCGGTGTTGTCCCGGATGAAATATGTCCGCCGGATATTGATGAAACGCCGCAGTCCAACGAAGTGCCGCGCCACTATTGCAGCCGCATTTCACAGGCCAAAGTCGTAGCGGTGCCGAGCGCCGCTGATGATTTGGTGCTGTGCGGCGATACAACCG
>JBPCWT010000260.1:0-4952 GCA_051009255.1 Ruegeria sp.
CACCTCACCACCGCGCAATCTGCGGACATCCGATAAAGAAGTCTTCAGAATATCACGCCCGTTCACCCAGACTTCACCACCAGTGATTTCCACGCCACCCCGGCCATACGCCATTGAGGCTAGTCCAATGGTTGACTTGCCAGCACCGGATTCACCGATCAGCCCCAACACTTTGCCGCGCTCAAGGTCAAAGCTGACCCCGTGCACGATTTCAATGTCATGCGGTTTTTCACCGGGGGGATATACGGTCGCGCCGATTTTGAGGTCGCGGACCTTGAGAAGGGTATCACTCATCCTCGGCCTCCTTTCAGCGATGTGGTTCGGTTCAGCACCCAATCGGCCACTAGGTTGACCGAGATGGCCAACGTGGCGATAGCCACAGCAGGATAAAGCGCAGCGCCGATGCCATAAACGATGCCGTCCTTGTTTTCCTTAACAATGCCGCCCCAGTCAGCCAGTGGCGGCTGCACACCCAGACCAAGGAAGGACAAGGTGGAAACGAACAGAACCATAAAGATGAAACGCAGGCCAAGTTCGGCGACCAGCGGGGACAAGGCGTTGGGCAGAATCTCTCGGAAGATTATCCAGCTTTGGCCTTCGCCACGCAGTTTTGCGGCTTCGACATAGTCCATCACTTCGATATCAACGGCCACAGCCCGCGCCAGACGATAAACGCGGGTCGCGTCCAGCAAACCCATGACCACGATCAGCACCGGGATGGTGACAGGCACCATCGCCAGAACAACAAGGGCGGTAATCAACGATGGTATCGACATGATCAGGTCGACCGTTCGCGACATGACCTGATCTGCCCAGCCACCTAGAACGGCAGCCAGAAAACCAAGGATCGAACCGGTTACAAAGCTAAGGATCGTTGCGGCAGTTGCGATAAAGATCGTCGTGCGTCCGCCATAGATCATCCGGCTAAGCAAATCGCGTCCGATATTGTCGGTTCCCAGCCAGTATTCCGAACTGGACGGTTCCCAAACGTCGCCAACAACTTCGGCCATTCCGTAGGGTGCTAGCAGCGGAGCAAATATTGCGATGAAGAAATAGAGGACCGTGAAAACCAGCCCGATCATTGCAGAGATTGGAATGTTCTTCATTTCGGATGCCTCAGCCTTGGGTTGGCCAGAATGGCAACAATGTCTGCGATCATGTTCAGACCGATGTAAATGGCGGCAAAGATGACGCCGCAGGCCAGCACAACCGGCACGTCACGTTTGGTCACGTGATCCACCAGATACTGCCCCATACCGGGGTAAACGAATACAACCTCGACCACGACAACACCGACGACCAGATAGGCCAGATTCAGCATCACAACGTTCACGATTGGCGCGATGGCATTGGGGAAAGCGTGACGATAGATGATTTTAAAGTTTGTCAGGCCCTTCAATTCTGCCGTTTCGATATATGCAGATTGCATAACGTTCAGGATTGCGGCGCGAGTCATCCGCATCATATGCGCCAGAACGACCATGGTCAGAACGATAACGGGCAGGGCGATCGAATTCAGCTTTTGCCCCAGTGACATGCTGTCATTGATCATTGCCAACGGTGAAAACACGCCCAGCTTGACCGCGATGAAGTAGACCAGCACATAGCCGATCAGAAATTCAGGAATGGAAATGGTTGTCAGCGTAACGGCCGAGATCAACTTGTCAGGCCAGCGATTGCGATAGCGAACGGCCAGCAGACCCAGGAAAATGGCCAGCGGAACCGACACAATGGCTGCCCAGAATGCCAGGAACAGCGTATTGCCCAATCGGCTGCCAACGGATTCAGCGATGTCCAGCTTGTTGGTCAGCGATGTGCCCAGATCACCCTGAACGATGCCCCCCAGCCATTCGAAGTATCGGGTTAAAGCCGGACGGTCGAGGCCCATTTCTTCTCGAAGATTGGCAAGAGCCTCAGGAGTTGCGGATTGGCCCAGGACGGCTTGCGCAGCGTCGCCGGGCAGGGCTTCGGTCAGGCCAAAAATCAAGGCCGAAGCGCCAAACAAAAGCAGGAGTCCCAGCGCTAAGCGCTGGAACACCAGTTTGAGGATTGGATGCATTTGTCTGAATCCGTATCAGACAAACCACATTTTACGGGAAACATTACCGTTCATCATTTCCTGAGTCGGGTCAGTTTCCCAGCCATCCAACTGGTTGCTGAGACCTTCAACAAAGTCGTTGAACATGGGACAGATCAGACCGCCTTCGTCACGAACCATCATGCCCATCTGGCTGTAGATGCCTTTCCGCTTTGCCGGGTCCAGTTCGGCCCGTGCGGAAAACAGCAGATCGTCGAACGCTTTGACCTTGAACTTGGTGTCGTTCCAGTCGGCGGTTGACAGATACGCGGTTGCGTACATCTGATCCTGCACCGGACGTCCGCCCCAGTACGACGCACAGAACGGCTGTACGTTCCAAACCTCGGACCAGTAGCCGTCATTGGGTTCGCGCTTGATTTCCAGCGGGATACCCGCCTGTGCGGCTGATTGCTGGAACAAGGCCGCCGCATCCACCGCACCCGGGAATGCACCGTCAGCAGTGCGCAGGATGATCGGAGAACCGTCGTGACCAGATTTCTTGTAGTGTTCAGCAGCTTTTTCAATGCTGAATTCGCGCTGCGGGATGGTTTCGTCAAACAGCGGGTAAGCCGCGTTGATAGGCATGTCGTTTCCGATCGAGCCATATCCGCGCAGAACTTTTTCAACCAATTCTTCCCGGTTGATGGCATGCTTCAGCGCCAATCGCAGTTCATTGTTGTCGAACGGTGCCGTGTCGCAATGCATGATAAAGACATAGTGTCCGCGACCGGCCGTTGAATGCACAGTCAGGTTCGGTGCACGGCTCAGCAGGTCAGCAACCTTGGGTTCGACACGGTTGATCGCGTGAACCTGACCGGACTGCAACGCGGCTGTTCGGGCAGTGGCATCGTTGATGACGACGACTTCGACGCTGTCAAAGTTGCCAAAATCGCTGTTCCAGTGGTTTTCGAATTTGGTGAACATGTGGCGTACGCCAGGTTCGTCGGCTTCAAGCTTGTAAGGACCGGTGCCGATACCTGCGCCGGGATTGTCCATGCCGCCATCCGGCTGGATGATCAGGTGATAATCAGCCATCAGATAGGGCAGGTCAGCGTTTGGCTCGGTCAGGGTGACCTGGAAATTGTCCCCATCCGCTTTCATGGACTCGATACCCTTCATGATGCCCAGTGCACCGGATTTCGAATCTTCGTTCGAGTGACGCTGCATAGTTTTCAGCACGTCCTCGCTGGTCATGGTCTTGCCGTTGTGGAATTCGACGCCCTGACGCAGCTTGAATGTCCAGACCTTTGCATCAGCGCTGCCTTCGACGCTTTCGGCTAGGCGGGGTTCAATCGTTCCATCCGGGTGAACTTCGACCAGTTGGTCTCCGAACTGTTTGCCGTTCTGGAATGGGACAGAGCTTGCATAGGTTGCCGGGTCCAGCGAGTTGGTGGATTCGCCGCCCTGCAGACCGAATTTCAGGTCGCCGCCTTTCTTAGGTCCGGCCGCCTTGGCAGCACTTGCAAACATGGTGCTGGCCATTGCTGCTGAAACGCCCAACGCCGCGGCTTTCCCCATGAATTCGCGGCGGGTCATTTTTCCAGCAGTCACCTGACCTGCCATGTGATTAAGTTGTTCGTTCATTAAAATTCTCCCAGTTGTCTTGGTACGAAGCCCTTGGCGGGCATTTTTATTGACGCACGAGTCAAAGTAGGCGTATTTCGCCTGACCGGGCAAGAATTAATCTTGCGCAACCGTGCAGTCCAGAGATCATATATGATTGCGCGGAATTGTATCCTCCAGTTCCTTTGAAAATACCAGTTCTTCGTTCGCGTATGCGTGGACGGATGCGCGCAAGTAAAAATCCTTGGAATCCGACCACATTTCGCATTTTGTTTCTGTTCTGACGCTCCAGTCGCCGCGTCCTTGTTCTTCGGTCCAATGGCAAGACCCGTGTGCAGATAGTGGATCGTCCGGATGGATCGTCCAGCACTCACGCGCTACGCCGCCGCTAATCAGGCCATGCTCAAAGTCTTCTACCTTCCCAAAGTCATCCCGGATGATCAACCGAATCTCGCCTGTGACCATATCCGTTTCAACGCGCCTTGAGTTGCCGGGTTCGCGCAGTCTTACGGTTTGCCACGGCTCTTCTGCATCAGGCTGAGCAAACACATATTTTTCCCCGGTGCCAGAAGGGCGTTCGGGGAGATCAATTTCACCGCCTGTCAGACGCAGTTCCGCAGTTTCGGGCGAGGGCCAGATCAGCGGCCAATAGGCGCTGGAAACCGCTACGCGCAACCGATGCCCCTTGGGCACCAGATAGGCGATGTGGTCCAGCTCCATCTCAACGTCAAAGACCTGTCCGGGCGTAAGCGGTTCCGGTGCTGAATGACTGTTACAATGCGTCAAATTCAGCACGCCATAGGTGATCCGGGTGGATGCCCCATCAGGATGGACATGGTTCAGACGAACCGCAACTTGCGCATGTGGTTTGTCAGCGCTGACCTTCAGGCGAATACGGGGCGCACCAACGATGTTCAGGTCCCGATCAAATGGCGCGCCATCGAAGCAGGCCGAAAGCGCATCGTCTCTGCGTTGATCGCCGGGCAGTTCAGGACCCAGCCAGATGGCACAATACTCGCCGCTTTCCATTCCGCAATCGTGTGGCGACTTTACCTGTACATCCATCGGCCCGTATGTTCCCAGCCCATTGTCCGACAGGGCATATCTTTGCATTGGCAGATGCGACGTCGCCCCTGATGCCTCTGCAACCCATCGTCCTGCCCTTTCAGTGTACCAGCGCGCGGGCCGAACACCGTCCATCAGATATGCGCGATAGTCGGGATCGTCTGGAACACCCGTATCCAGCCCTTTCAACCAGTGATCCCACCAGCGCAGCGCTTCTTGTAGAAACCCAATCCTGGGCTCTGGAACT
>JBPCWT010000261.1:0-5785 GCA_051009255.1 Ruegeria sp.
GTTCTCGAGTTGCTTACAACTTCCGCCTCAATCGCCGACCATGTGCGGTCATGATAGTGAAGCCCCTTGGCGAATCCGAGTATTTGTTCCGCTGTTTTTGAGTCCAAAACGCGTTCATCAATGGCACGCCGAACAGTCGCCCGGATCGAAACCATAGGCTCGCTTAGTGGCTTGAACCCAAGCTCCGCTGGGCTGTGCAGAACGGCGACCTCGTCGTCATCCTTTATTTGCCCGTCCTTGAAGGCCTCATAAATCCGCCCTACTCCGACCATTCCAAAATCGGCCAACTCTGCCGCACGCAGCGCGCCCATACTCGCGCTGCCAAACACGGCAACGCCCTGCTCCATCGCCCAAAGGATTTCCTTGTGCCAGACCGATGGCACCCCTTCGAAGTAACCGTCGATAATGCCAATGGCATTGGGGCCATTAGAAACCGCACGATAAACGTCGCCTTGTTTTACGGGCGGTAATACATGCGCATCCAAGATGTCCCGGACATCATCGGCGTCAATCGTCGGCCCGGCGAACACAATGGCGCTCATGTCGCTTTTCCTGCGGCTCGTAACGCTCTGTTACCAGGTATAAAATCCGGATCATCGTGCGGTGCCTCAAGCCCCGGAATAATAGCCCGAACAACAGAGACATCCATGTTCTGACGCGACAGATCAACCGCTGCCACCTGATTGATCCCACTTGAGGTCAGGCTGGACAATAGCCAGTCCAGATCATCCTCGAAGGAACTTGAAACACGTGTTGGACCGTCCGCGAAATCCAGATCCGGCGCAGATTGTTCAATTTGTTCGCGGATATAACGCCACTTGCCTTCCAAAGCGGTCGACGTGAACTCCTCTGGCTCCAGATCGTCACGAGCGCCAGAGATGTACGTCAGCCGAGTTTGCGCCGCCTCCGTCAATGCGCGCAGCAATGCAATGGTTCTGTCGGGATGACACCCATCCCCAATCCCAATGTGACTGGGGCGGTCGCCCGATTCACATATGGTGGAATGAAAGGACGGAACGCCGGTATCAGTCGTTGTTTCCCAAATTCCTACATCAATCCCGGCATTTGCAAAGCGTTCCAACGCGTCGATACATCGGGTGTCGGTGACAGTATTGGGGTTCACCCTGCTCGTTGTGCCACCAAAGTGCCAGACTGTCGTCGCATCTCGCTCGATTAGTTCGCAGATCGCGTGACATGTTGCCTCAATCCGATTGTTGCCCGACGCCAAACCATTGGTTGTTCTTGGAAAAACATTGCGCGTACCCATCGGCATGTTGGTATAGTCGGTATCGACCATTTGATACGGCACCCAGACCGTCGTTCCGGCAGGCAGATCGCCGCCTTGGATCCACAGCATAGGCACATTTGGATCAAAGGCCGCGCCGGTAACTTTCGGCAATCTTTCGACATCGATTACAGCCTCTTCCGCGCAGAGATCGCTGTATTTTCCTAGTCTGACGGGTAACCTGATCCGTTCAGCGTGCCACGTCTCAATTGCTTCCATAACGCCCGAAGCCTCGGCCGCCTCGATTGACAAGCCCTTACCAAGCGACACAGCAACAGATCGGGAGTTCGGGCGGGTTACCATAACTGTTGGCAATCCAATACGGTCAAGGCCGGTCAGATTGGCAACGCGGGTGATCCCCATACCTGGCAAATGCTCCCTAACCGCCGCCAATGTCTCGAGCGGATCCCTTGTCCGGTGCGTATCGACCAAATAGCGTTTCCGGGAAGCATCCGGCATGAATTTTTCTTTCAGTAAAACCGGGCCTGGCGCAAAACCCCAACCGGCGCAATAAAATTTATTCAATACTAAGAATGGGCTGCACAATCGATTGCGTCAACATTCATGCAATGACCACGGGCGACCACAGGTCCGACACCCGCCCAAAGACATTGCTAAAGCCACATAACTTTGCCTATGGAAGAGCACACACCGTTGTGAGAGTTATGCTGAACGCATATCCGCAAACTTTTTCTGGCAAGGCCAATTGTTATGGACGCAACCGTAATTATCCCGACCTATCATTGCTGGGACACATTGCAGATTTGTCTTGACTGTTTGGCCGATCAAACAATTGATGCAGCTGCATTCGAGGTCATCGTTGTCAACAACGATCCAGCGGACAATCCGCCAACAACACTTCGACTGCCATCCAACGCCAAAATCGTCTCCGAGGCAAAACCGGGATCATACGCTGCGCGAAATAGAGGGATCGAAGCAGCGCAGGCTGATATCTTCTTTTTCACGGACTCCGATTGCCAACCTGACATTAATTACATCAAAAATGGTATTGAAATAGTACAACAAAACTCGGAAATTGGCCGATTTGGCGGTGACGTTGTGCTTATCCCAAATGGTGCGGATTGGACAGCGGTCGAACTGTATGACCGCTATCTTGGACTTGAACAACAAAAGTGGGTCGAACGCGGTCGTGCTGTAACCGCTAATTTGATCGTATGTCGCCGCACGATGGAGAATGTGGGCAAGTTCAACGACACCGTATTATCCGGTGGCGACATGGAATGGAATGACAGAGCGACAGCTGCCGGTGAATCCATTAAGTTTTCGCAAGGCGCAGTTGTCAGTCACCCTGCCCGTGCGAGCCTGAAAGAACATATTACCAAAACCCGGCGCATCGAAGGTGCCCGACTTCGGCGAAATGCGTCGCGCGGTTTCGTCAACTACATACCCCCGATCCAAAAGGTGATCCCCTCGTTTCGAACATTAAGACAACTTCGAAAAATCGAAGATCTTTCATTGGGCCAAGTGATGTCAGTCTGGGGGGTTCACTATGTTCTTCGGCTTGTAAAAATCTCGGAAACCATTCGCCTGTTATGGTTGCGCCAACCGGATATCAGAACATAACGCCTCAGCAACGGAATGGAATAGCATGAAAAGCGTACCTTAAGTCTTTAGTTTATATATACTTCATACACCGCTAACTTGTTTGTACAGTTTGGATTTGTAGCCAACAAGTACACCCAAAATGCCAATCACCCGCCCAAAAGTTCTGGCAAGTTCAATCAGCCGTTTATTTGGTTGAAATGGAAGCAGCACAAACTGTGCAATCAGGGCCACCAAAAGGATTGGCACCGTCAGGAACGTTAGCATTGCTTTGAGCGGCTTTTGATCAAGTTTTCTGCGCAGGTGCGTGTTGGATTGATCCCGCCCACGCCCGACCTGGTACCAGAATGACAATCTTTCTGCCGGAACCGTCTCGTAGACAAAAGCATCGGAAACCCATCCAACGGGCATTCCAGCGGCGACAACTTCGCCATAGAATTTGGCGTCGGTTCCCCCTGTCAGGCGCATACTTTCGTCAAACCAAATACCCTTTTCGGAAAACAACCGCGTTTCACCCAGCCAGTTATTCGTCACGATGGTCACACCGCCTGTATCATCAAGTGTAGCCTTTCGCGCTGCTACCTGTTCCTTGCGCATATAGCGATAATCAATATTTTTCAGCATAATACGCTGCATAGCAGTCTCGGAGCCCGTAGGTGCCGCCGCACGCAAGGGCGCGCCCAGCAACACCGCGCTGCTAGCGCGATAACCGGCGATCATTCGATCCAACCAATCCAACGCGACAACTTCGTCATCGTCGACAAAACACAACAGATCCGCACCATCTTTCAACGCCTCGCGCGCTGCCCGGTTTCTGCCAAATGGAATACCCTGTTCTGTCTCCAGAACATACTGAATTGGTGCACCGTTTTTCAGGTTCGGCCCGCAACCCTCAACAACTTCCTTACTGCTGGGCACGTTGTCGTTTTCAACAACCAGAAATCCAATCTCACAATCAGCTGGGATCGTCATATCGCCCCAACTTTTCAATAACGCCTCTAGCATCTTAGGGCGTTTTCTGGTCAGCGTAGAAACGGTGACTTTAAGTGGCTCGGCGCGTGAAGACATGAAAAGTCAGTAATGCGTCGCCGCACGGCTTGGCAAGATTGTTTTTGATACCGGACTCTTGTGTCGTGACCCGATCCCCGAAAGATCGACGCTCACAGAATTTCGGCATCAATTAACTACGACAGCAAAGCCGCGACAATTGTGCATGAACGAAGTGTTCCTGCACCGTTATTGTGAAACATCAGGAAACACCAATATGGCCCTGAAATCATTTACATTCGTCAATGTTGGCCCGGTTACAACCTGACAATCAATGACATTGAAGAACGTGTGGGCATCATTGTTTTTCAATGCTGTGCCCGCATCAATCCCTGCCTTTTGCGCCAATACCAAAGTATCAGGGCTCACAACGGCCCCAGCGACTTCGTCTCCACCGTCAACACCATCAGAATCGCAGGCGATCACGTAAATTCCGCCCTTTCCACCTAGGGCGAGCGCCAATGCAAGGCAATACTCGGCGTTAGGTCCACCAACACCGCTGCCGGTTCGGGTAACGGTCAACTCTCCACCGGAAAGGAGCAACAATGGTTCATCACCGGGTTCCAGAGTTTTCTGAAAGTCCAGAGCCAATTTCGCATGCTCTTTTGCGACTGCTCGCGCCTCTCCCTCGACAGCATCCCCCAGAATTTGGGCTTTTACACCGTTTGCGGCGCGTTCCGCAACCTGCAAAGACGCCATAGGCGTCGCAATCATCCTGTTTTCAGTCCGGCTCAAGCAAGCGGATCCAGGTGCAACAAGATGATTGGGCTGGCTTAACGCTTTTTGAACCTGATCGGAGGCGTCGATATTCCACTCACGCAAAATATCCGGCGCGTCGGACGGCGTCGTGTCATCTCCTACCGTCGGACCAGAACCGACAAAAGCCGGGTCGTCGCCGGGAACATCCGATATGATAAGGTTCAACATCCGCGCGGGGCTGGCGGCCTTGGCCAACAGTCCGCCTTTCACCATGCTCAGATGCTTGCGGACTGTATTGATCTTGTCGATTGGTGCACCAGAGGCAAGCAGCGCAAGGTTCAGCTGTTGCTTCTGTTCCAAGGAAACCCCCTCGACCGGGGCGACAAGCAACGAAGACGCGCCGCCAGAGATCAGGCCAAGAACAAAGCAATCCTCGTCGAGCGACATTAACAAGTCCAGCATGCGCTTCGTTCCACGCACCCCCGCTTCATCCGGGGTCGGATGCCCGGCCTCGACGATTTCAATCCCTTCGCAAGGTCGCGCATAGCCATAGCGAGTAATCACCAGCCCTTCGCATGGCCCCCATTCCCTTTCGACGGCCTCGGCCATTCTGGCACTAGCCTTTCCCGCACCAACAACGACAACACGTCCAACCGGTTTTGGCGGCAAGTGACCGGCCAGCGATAGCATCGGGTCAGCTACGCTTACCGCCCGATTAAACAATGCACACAGGAACCGGTCAGGATTGTCAGGGGTCATGAAGCGATCTCGTAGTTTGACGTTCTATCAGCCTAACCGGGGTGCGTCTGACGGGCTTTGGAATCACTTCGTCTTCCAGCCATGCTACAACAGTTTCAGCGACTTGTTCGCCAAATGCGTCGACGTCACACCGCACGGTAGACAAAGCTGGCCAACATTCTGCGGCTTCTTGAACATCATCAAATCCAATTATCTGAAAATCGCAGCCAATAACTTTTTTGTATTCGTGACAAGCATTTATCATCCCAAATGCCACCAGATCGTTAAAGCAAACTGCCGCATCACAATCCGGATGTTCCTGAAACAACTTTGCCGCGGCTTCGTGACCAAAAGACCTGCTGCTCCGCCCTGTCAGAACCAGCGGTTCGCATCCTTGCGATTTGATAACTTCCAAATAGCCCGAGTATCTTTCCTGAGTGACTTGCATGCCAC
>JBPCWT010000262.1:0-18292 GCA_051009255.1 Ruegeria sp.
CTGCTGCCGGGTAGATCATGCATCTCAAGAAGTCGCGAATTGATATCTAAGCCACCAATTCAGTGGTCTGGTTCCCTAACTCTATTGCCTGTTTAAGATATCCGCGACACAGTCCGCCCCCAAATGCTTGGGCGCTGAATCGGAGAATGTGGCATGCGGCAACCCGGAAACGTTTTGTTTATCACCATCGACCAGTTGCGCGCGGATTGCCTGAACGGGGCGCTGGCCGCGCATGTCGATTTGCCCAACCTGCGCGCGTTTCAGGAAGACGCGGTTTCGTTCAGCCGCCATTTCTCGGTCACTAATCCTTGTGGACCGTCGCGGGCGTCTTTGCTGACCGGCCAATATGCGATGAACCATCGGTCGGTGAGAAACGGCGCGCCTCTGCGCCACGACACCCCGAATATCGCAACCGAAATGCGCAAGGCGGGGTACCTGCCGATGCTGTTTGGATATACCGACACATCCGCCGACCCACGGGCGTATGACCCCAATGATCCGGCGTTGAAAACATATGAATACCCGATGACCGGGTTTCACGAAGTGGTCGAAATGCGGTTGGAAGAGTCCCACCCGTGGCAGGCGCATCTGATGCAAAAGGGGTATTCGTTCGACAATTATTGGGATGTTTACAAACCGGTGTCTCAGGATGGCGCAGCGCCGAAATTGAACAGCCCCGCGATCTATGCGGCCGAGGACAGCGACACGGCCTTTTTGACCGATGCGTTTCTGAATGGCGTGGCCTCTCTGCGGAAAAAGAACTGGTTTGCCCATCTGACCTATATCCGTCCGCATCCACCGCTGGTTGCGCCGGCACCATATAATGACATGTACGACCCGAACGCGGTGCCGCTGCCAACACGACTGACCACCATCGAAGACGAGCGTGCAATGCACGGCTTCTTTGGCCCGACAATAGACAACATCCAAGCCGGGGATTTTGTTGAAGGTTTCGACAGTGTGGAGCCGTCAGACGAGAACATTCGCACACTGCGCGCCGTATATCTGGGACTGGCGACCGAGGTGGATCATCACATTGGCCGCGTTGTTCAATATCTGAAAGACAGCGATCAATACGACGATACCCTGATTGTTATCACCGCCGATCATGGAGAAATGCTGGGCGACAGGCATTCGTGGGGCAAGAACACGGTTTACGACGCGGCCTATCACACCCCGCTTGTGATCCGGATGCCGGGGAACCAAGTCAATGCCGGGACCAAAGTGTCGGCTCCGACGGAATCCATCGATATCACACCCACAATTCTTGATTGGGTTGGCCAAAGTGTCCCGAATTCGATGGATGGTCGGTCGCTTATGCCCCTGCTGCGTAATGAGGTGCCCGACAACTGGCGCAGTTATACGTTCAGCGAGCTTGATTTTTCCGATCCGATTGTGACGACGCTTTGGCAGACGCAGCTGGGAACGGGCAACAGCGACTCTTGTCTGGGAATTCTTCGCGATGGTCGGTTTACTCTGGTCGAGTTTGCCGCCGACCTGCCGCCGATGCTGTTCGATCATCAGGGGAGGGGCGAATTGGCGAATGTGGCCGACGATCCAACATATGCCACAGACCTTGCACGGCTTACCCGCCGGATGCTGCGTCATCGCATGAAAAATGCGGATCACACCCTGTCATTGCATTCGATCACACCCCAAGGCGCGAAATCACGGCCAAGATACGGCTGAGGCTGCCGCGTCAGGCCCCAGATCGGGTCACGAACCCGCACCTGTGACAACACGGATATTGCGTTTTTCGGCTTTATCGATAAACACAAGAAAATCTGAATCACCGGGAAAAATTATCTATAAAATGTCGAACACATGGACCCGCGAAACCGCTCAGGCAATTCACGACTTGCCGTTGATGGACCTGTTGTACAGGGCACAATCCGTTCACCGTGAGAATTTTGATCCCAATAAGGTGCAGATGTCCCGATTGCTGTCGATCAAAACCGGCGGCTGCGCCGAGGATTGCGCCTATTGCTCGCAATCGGCACGCAATGGGTCAAAACTCAGCGCCTCCAAGCTGATCGAGGTTGAACGCGTGCTGGCCGAGGCCCGAAAGGCCCGCGAGTCCGGGTCGACGCGGTTCTGCATGGGTGCCGCCTGGCGCGAACCAAAAGACCGCGACATGGATGCCTTGGTTGCGATGATCGAGGGCGTCAAGGACATGGGTATGGAAACCTGTATGACACTGGGGATGTTGGATAACAGTCAGGTGGTTCAACTGCGCGATGCAGGGCTGGACTATTACAACCACAACATCGACACGTCCGAGCGTTACTATCCCGAGGTCATCACCACCCGCACGTTTGCCGACCGTATCGACACGTTGAACCGTGTGCGCGAGGCAGGGATGAAAGTGTGCTCGGGCGGTATTCTGGGCATGGGTGAAAACGGCGAAGACCGGATTGATATGCTGGTTACGCTGGCCAATCTGGCCGAGGCGCCGGATTCCGTTCCGATCAACATGCTGATGCCGCAGGCGGATACGCCATTGGCAGACGCCAAGCCTGTAGAGCCTATCGAATTTGTGCGCATCATTGCGCTGGCCCGGATCATGATGCCCAAATCGCACGTCCGTCTTTCGGCGGGGCGCAGCGACATGAGCGACGAGATGCAGGCGATGTGCTTTTTCGCGGGCGCAAATTCGATCTTTGCCGGGGATACGTTGCTGACCGCCGAAAACCCCGAGGAAAGCAGCGACGCCGTGTTGTTCGCCAAACTTGGCATTCAACCGATGGAGGCAGAGGCACCCGCCCACGCGGACGCAGCCGAATGACGGCCATCGCAAGGCTGGGCAAGGCGCTGGACGTGCTGAAAACACGCCATCGCCTGCGCAGGCTTGCACCGCGCAAGGGGCTAGATTTTGCCTCGAACGATTATCTGGGGTTGGCCGGATCCGATTTCATACGTCAAGCTGCCCGTGATGCGCTGGATCGGGGTGTGCCGCTGGGATCGGGTGGATCGCGGCTGCTGCGTGGCAACCATGCCGAACACGAGGCGCTGGAGAGTGAGGCCGCCGATTTTTTCGGGGCCGAGGCGGCGCTTTACATGGGCGGGGGATTTCAGGCCAATCAAGCGATTTTTTCCACCTTGCCGGCGGCAGGCGATCTGATCCTGCATGACGCGCTGGTTCATGCCAGTGCGCATGAAGGTATGCGGTTGGGCCGCGCGGAAACCCGAGCATTTCCCCATAATGACGTAGACGGGGCAAGGCAGGCATTGGCCGATTGGCGTGTCGCGGGTGGCAACGGGCAAGTGTGGATCGCCGTTGAAAGCGTTTATTCGATGGAAGGCGACCTTGCACCGCTGATTAAGCTGGCAGAGCTTGCGCGGACCGAAAACGCGGTGTTGGTCGTGGACGAGGCACATGCAACGAGCGTGTTCGGCCCGTTTGGGCGGGGGCTGGCCCATGGCTTGCCGGCGCAGGTTTTGACGCTGCACACTTGTGGCAAGGGGCTGGGCGTCAGTGGTGGCCTGATTTGCGGCCCGGCGGTGACGATCGACATGCTGATCAACCGGGCGCGTCCTTTTATCTTTGCAACTGCACCATCACCCTTTGATGCGGCATTGGTACGGGCGGCGCTGCGCGGGTTGCAGGACAATGCTGACCTGGCCGCCAAGGCGCTGGACAAGATGGGTCATGCCCATGCCGAGGCTGCAAAACACTGTGGGCTGGATGGCTTTCAAAGCCAGATCATGCCGGTCATTACAGGCGCAGATGACGTGACCATGGATCGGGCCGCGCAGTTGCAGGACTTGGGATTTGATGTGCGTGGTATCCGGCCACCGACTGTTCCAAAAGGCACGTCGCGGTTGCGTGTATCGATCACTGGCAATGTCAGCCGCGCGGATATCACGGCGCTGTTTCAGGCCATCGCCAACCAGCAAACGGAAACACAATGAACACGCTGATCGTGACAGGAACAGATACCGGCGTCGGGAAAACGGTGTTTTCTGCGGGCCTGACGGCGGCCTTGGGCGCGACCTACTGGAAGCCGGTGCAATCCGGGTTGGAAGAAACCACTGACAGCGAGATAGTACAGGCTTTATCGGGCCAGCCGGTGCTGCCCGAGGCGTATCGGCTGAGTATACCCGCCTCTCCGCATCTTTCGGCAGAGGATATGGGGATCGAAATTGACCTGAACCAACTGGACCTTCCTAAACTCGGCGGCCCGCTAGTCGTCGAAGGGGCGGGGGGTCTGATGGTACCGCTGACCCGCAAGGCATATTTTCTGGATCAGATCGCGCGATGGGGGGCCCCTGTCATTCTGGTCGCCCGGACGCAACTGGGAACGATCAATCATACAACCCTGTCGCTGATGGCATTGCGCAACGCGGGCTGTCCGGTTGTCGGTGTCGCGTTTGTTGGCTCGGCCGAGCCGGAGGTTGAACAAACCATCGTCGAAATGAGCGCCGTTAAACATCTGGGACGTCTGGATATGATTGATGACCTAGATCGCGACACGCTGGGTCACGCCTTTGCCGCCATTGACCTGGACAACATCCGGAGCGCGTTATGACACCTTTGGAGTTTGACGCCCGCCACCTGTGGCACCCCTATACCAACGTCGCCGATCCCGGCCCTATGCACCTGATCAACCGGACCGAAGGCGTGTATCTGTATCGCGACGATGGCACACAAATGATCGACGCGATGTCGTCCTGGTGGTGTGCGATCCACGGGCATAGGCACCCGGCGATAACATCTGCCATGCAACAGCAACTTGACCGGATGCCCCATGTCATGTTTGGCGGGTTGACCCACAATCCGGCGGTGGAACTGGGCCAAAAGCTGGTGAACATGCTGCCCGACGGGCTGGACCGTATCTTTTACTGCGACAGCGGGTCTGTGTCAGTCGAAGTGGCGATGAAAATGGCGGTGCAGTACCAGTTAGCCCATGGCCGTACCGGTAAGGTCGAGTTTGCAACGATCCGCGGCGGCTATCATGGGGATACGTGGAAAGCGATGAGCGTTTGCGACCCGGTGAACGGGATGCACGGCCTGTTTCGCGGAGCCTTGTCCATTCAGCATTTTCTGCCTCGACCCACCGTTCGGCTGGGCGATGATTGGGCCGGGGATGGCGCGGGGGAAATGGACGCGCTGGAGCAGTTGTTGCGCAGCAAGGGCGATCAGATCGCCGCGTTGATCCTTGAACCTGTGGTTCAGGGCGCGGGTGGGATGTATTTCTATCATCCCGGTTGGCTGCAGGCGGCCAGGGCATTGTGTGATGCCTATGATGTGCTGATGATCTTTGACGAGATCGCAACGGGGTTTGGCCGTACCGGGCACCTGTTTGCCATCGAACACGCAAGCGTTCTGCCCGATATCATTTGTTTGGGTAAGGCGCTGACCGGTGGGCATATTTCCTTTGCCGCGACCGTCACCAGCGAAAAGGTTGCCTTTGGCATAGGCGAAAGCGAGGCCGGAGTTTTCATGCATGGCCCCACCTATATGGCCAATCCGCTGGCCTGCGCCGCTGGCATCGCCAGCCTTGGATTATTGGAAGATGGCGAATGGCAGGGCTGGGTTGCAGCGATCGAGGATCAGATGCGCACCGAGTTGGCACCAGCAAGGTCGTTGCCCGGCGTCGCGGATGTGCGGGTTCTGGGGGCAATTGGCGTTATCGAGATGGAAGACTCGGTCGATCCCCGCGTTGCCCATCGTCGTGCGCCCGAAACCGGCGTCTGGTTGCGGCCATTCGCGCGCAACATCTATTGCATGCCGCCCTACATCATTTCACCCGATGACCTGAGCCGCGTTACGGCGGCAATGGTCGAACTGGCGCAGGGAGAGGTATGAGGCGTCACTGGCTGGCACAGAAAGGCGGACCGGAACTGACGCTGGTTTTTGGCGGCTGGGCCCTTGGCCCCACGCCGTTCGAGGGGCTGCGCGGTGCTGGCGATGTGCTGTTTCTGGATGATTACCGGGATATCAACGATGACGTATCAGAGACAGCTCAATATGATCGGACGCGCGTTCTGGCATATTCCTTTGGGGTTGCTTCTGCCGCGCATTGGCTGGGTCTGACATCGCGTCAAACATCAAGGTTGGCTGCGGTAAATGGAACCTTGTATCCAGCGGATGAGCATCGTGGAATAGCCCCCGATACCGTCGCCGCCACAGCGGATGGGCTGAATGAGGCAAGTTTTGCCCGGTTTTGCCGACGGGCCGGGTTTGACAATGAGCCACCAGCGCTGGACATTCCTGCGGCGCAGGCCGAGTTGCGTATGATCGCCGAACGCGGCCCGGCACCCACCACGGCGTTTGACCGCATCTGGATATCGGATCGTGACAGGATCATTCCGCGTATAGCCCAAGACACCGCGTGGTCGGAACAGGCCGACGCTGTCCGGCATATCCCCGGATCGCATCAGCCATTTGTAGCGGGACAGACTTGGCAGGAGTGGTTTACATGAGTGCCATTATGACGGATCGGGTTCAGCGCAGCTTCAGCCGAAGCTTTCACAGCTATCATGATACGGCCGGTCAGCAAGCCGATATCGCCAATCAGCTTGCGGCGCGGCTGGTCGATTTGGGTGCGCCATCGCGGTTCAGCCAACTGTTTGAATTCGGCTGCGGCACCGGGCACCTGACCAAAGCGCTGTATCGCAGCTTTGCCATCGATAACGCTATTCTGAACGATCTGACCCCCGAAGCAGGGCAAACGGCAACGGAATACGGCGCGCAGTTTTTGTTGGGTGATATCCGGCACGTCACGTGGCCGGTGAAATCCGATCTGATTGCGTCGTCGTCAACCATTCAATGGCTGGAAAAGCCTGAGGCGGTTCTTTCGGCGGCGGCCCGAAATCTGACACCGGGGGGATGGCTGGCTGTTTCGGGGTTTGGCTGCGATCAGTATCGCGAGCTGGCAGAGCTTGGATCGGACGCTCGTGCACCGGGTTTGCGCGACGCGGACGAGTTGGCGCGTGCGGTCACAACTGCGGATGGGCGAATGGAGATCGTGGAGCTATGGCAGGAACGCCGAAAGCTTTGGTTTGATACGCCGCATCACGTATTGCGTCACCTTCGCAGCACGGGCGTCAATGGCCGGGCCTCGCGCGTCTGGACCCGTGCAACGCTTGCGTCGTTCTCTGACAGCTACAGCCGCGCCTATGCCACGCCAGAGGGTGTTTGCCTGACATATCATCCCATCTGGGTCATCGCCCGAAAGCGTGACTGAGGGCCAGCCGGGTGTCGCGTGTGCCTCTATACTTGCCGGGAAACTGTGCTAGGCATCTGACAAGGGGAGGGCATCGTTGGACATTACCGAACAGCGCATAAAGGCGATGACGACCGCCGGTCTGAACCTGATCGGGCAGGCGCTGTCGATTTATGACAGCAAACTGCGCCTTGTTGTCAGTAACAGGCGTTTTCAGGAAATGTTCGACCTGCCGGATAATCTGATCCAGCCCGGCGCACTTTTCGAAGACACGATCCGCTATCTGGCGAAACGCGGTGACTATGGGCCAGCGGACGACATAGAGGCGATCGTGACTGCCCGGGTAAAACAGGCACTGGCATTCGAGCCGCATTACCTGGAACGTATTCGACCCAATGGGCAGGTGATTTCAATCGAAGGTGCGCCGCTGTCACAAGGCGGATGGGTTGCGGTTTACACCGACATCACGCGCACCAAGCGGGTCGAAGAATTGCTGCGGTCCCGATCCGAAGAATTGTCGGATCAATTGCTGAGCCATGCCGAGGAACTGTCAGCGACGAACCGACAGCTTGCGGCCACGAACACCGCGCTGGCCGAGGCAAAACGCCAACTGACTGAGATTGAGGCGCGCACGCGCATGACGACCGAAATGATGCCCGCTCATATCGCGCATCTGGATTCACAAGGACATTACACCTATTCCAACCGCCGACTGAGCGCAGTTATGCCGGGGCGCCCATCTGAGATTTTAGGGCTACACATTTCCGATGCGTTGGGATCATCGGCCTATTCCCGCGTCGCGCCGTACCTGCAAAAAGCGTATGAGGGCGAGACGTCGGTATTCGAGTTTACCGAGGATCAGGATTCCCGGCGCATTCGTGTCTCGTTCACGCCGGACGACGCGGGTGGTGTCTATATCATGTCCGTGGACATCACCGAGGAAACACAGGCGCGCGTTGCGTTGCAACAAACCCGACGCCGGGCAATGGCGGCCCAAATGACCAGCGGTCTGGCCCATGATTTTTCCAATCTGCTGACGATCATTCTGGGGATGCAGTCCAAGCTGGAAAGGATGGAACTGCCGGAAGAGGCCGCCGAGCTGATTGCGGCCACCCAGCAGACCGCGCGCAGGGGCGGGCAGTTGCTGAACCGGCTGGCCGATATGACGGGTACGCGAACCTTGCACCCAAAGGCAACCGATATGCGGGGATTGCTGGAGGACATGAAAATTCTGGCCTCGCCATCCCTGCCACGTGGCGTTGGCTTGTCGGTTGTCAACCATCTGCCGGATGAGGTTTTGATGCTGGATCCGGGGATGGTTCAGGATGCCTTGCTGAACCTTGTGCTGAATGCGCGGGATGCCTGTGGGACAAGCGGTCAGATCACCATCAGCGCCCATGCCATCGGCAACATCTGGGTGGAAATCACGGTATCAGACACCGGAACCGGGTTTTCGTCAGAGGCATTGGACAAGGCGCTGAACCCGTTTTTTACCACCAAGGGCAGCGAGGGGTCGGGGCTGGGTTTGCCGATGGTTTATGACACGGTCAAGCTGGCAGGTGGCGATTTGCAACTGCGCAACACGCCATCGGGTGCCTCTGTCATTTTGCGGTTGCCGTATCGCGCGGCGCCCCCTGTTCAGGCCGGGCTTGTTCTGCTGGTCGAAGACAATGACGATCTGCGCCGTCAGTTCCGGGACATGCTGGTTGATCTTGGGCTTGCGGTGATTGAGGCGACCTCTGTCGAAGAGGCGAACGCATTGACCGCCGATATCAGGGATATTTCGCTGGTGCTGTCGGATATCAGGCTGGAGGGGGCCGAAACCGGTATTGACCTGATCAAGCGGCTGACCCCCGGATTGCCGGGCATTTTGATGACATCCCTGCCGTTTACCGATCCACTGCACCGCGAGGCCCTTGCTATAGCGCCCGTTTTGCGCAAACCGTTTTCCCGCGCACAATTATCTGCGCTGATCCGTACCGGGGCCGCCTGATGACCAAACCGCTGGTGACCATTCTCGACGATGAGCCGGAAATCCGTCAGATCCTGACGGACACGCTGGAAGATGCCGGTTTTCGCACACAGAGCTTTTCCCGCGCGCGAGAGTTTGAAGCCTCGCTAAAGCGGGTGACCCCGGAAGTGTGTCTTGTGGACCTGTCGCTGCCGGATACGGATGGTCTGGCGCTGGTTCACCGGCTGGCGCTGGAACAGGGGGCGGCGGTCATCATCATTTCAGGGCGCGCGCAGGTTCAGGACCGGGTGACGGGGTTGGAACTGGGTGCCGATGATTATATCACCAAACCGTTCGACCCGGCCGAAGTTGTCGCCCGCATCCGTGCAAGGCTGCGGTCACCACGCGCCCTGTCACAGCAATCTGAAGTGGCCGAGTTCAACGGTTGGACTGCGCGGTTCGACCGATACATTCTGCAAGATGACAAATGATCTGAAACACCGTTCAGCCATGCTGAAGGCGAAGTGTTGCGGTTGTTTCTGGAAAGCCCGAAACGGTTGATCAGCCGCGCCCAGATGCAAGAGATGCTGGGTGGCGGTGCCGGTGAGAGCTTTGACCGCGCCATGGATGTTCGCATTTCACGACTGCGGACCAAACTGGGTGAGGACCCCAAAAACCCCCGGTTGATCAAAACGATTTACGGGGCTGGGTACATTTTCCTGGGCGATGTCGTGTGGCGATCGATCTGAAAATTGCAGTACGGCAATTGGTTCAATTCTGCAGGATTGCGTTTTCCCATTCCGACAGAAACGCGCGTTTTTTGAACTGATCCAGATATACCAGAAGACCGGGACCAATGCGGATGCGGTTCAGTGACGATTCTATCTGGCTCAGGTTTAACGATGGATGGGTAAGCGGCTGAGCATCGTTTCCATGCGCAGTTTCCATCATGTGATCGATAAACTGGCCTGACAGCTCGGGCGAGGGCGCGTTCTTGGGTATCAGGGACGTGCGCAGCATTACGGTTGTGAAGTCCGATGGAAGTATGATGGCAAACTCGTCCCGGTCGTCCCGGTTGATCGCGTAGCTGCCAAGAACGTTGTAGGCGATCAGCAGGTCCCCGGTTTTGACGGCATCAATCATGTCCGACGAACAACAGAACAATTGCACGCCAAGCCCACCCATGACTTCGGTCAGGCGCCAGTAGGTTTCAGAAGCGCGGGTGTCCTGTGTCGCGAACAGATAGCCCAGGCCGGACTGCCGTACGTCGTAGGTTCCCACACGACCGCCGAACAGGTCGGGATATTGACGTAAAAGGTTTATCAAGTCTTGCCGGTTCTTAGGGATGGGCAGGTCACGAAACGCCGATTTCGAGACAACGATTGCGGCAGGTTCCTGGGTAAAGGCGAACAACATGTCGTTCCAGACCGCCCAGTCCGGCAAGGGTTGTGTTGCGTCGGATCTGTGCTGTTGCGCCCATCCGTCATTGGCAAGTTTCGTCTGCAGGTCCATCGCGCTGGAGATGACCATGTCAAACGCCGCGCCTTCGTTCACGATTGCCTGCTGAACCTCGGTCGAACTTGCGACCGTATAATCAATCGCCGTGTTTGGCCTGGCGGAAAGAAACGAAGCAATCATCGGTTCGAAAAATCCAATATCAGCAGTCGAGATTATCCTCAGCACTCGGTCGCCGTTGTCCGGACCAAACCTGACGAAGTTTTCAGTTTCGAACGCAATCAGATATCCGGGCCAAAGGATCAGGAATAGGGAAAGAGCAAACTGACGCATGCGCTACCTCCGGGAGTATTGGTGATCTGCATTGATCCGCCATGAGCTTCGACAACTTCCTTGACGATGGTCAGCCCCAAGCCCGAACCCACGACGTTTCGGGCGTTTTCGCCCCGGGTGAACCTGTCGGTCAGTTGATCAAGCTCGGTTTCCGGGAATCCGGGCCCGGTGTCTGAAATACTCAGTTCGATACGGTCATCCCGGGGTTCAAGGCAAATCCGGACCCTTGCTCCGGAAGGGGAATACTTTACGGCGTTGTCCAACAGGTTTTGCAAGGCGTTTTCCAACAGGATCGGATCGCCCTTCAGGTGAGCATCATTTGATCCCTTGGCCTCCAGCTCGATTTCCTTGAGTTCCGATAGCGGTCGCAGGCGTTCAACAACATCCTGCATCAGGTTGAGCAGGCTTACCTCTTCTCTGGCCAGATGATCCAGCCGGAACGTTACCATTGCATGATCCAGCAGCTGACCGGCGGTGCGCGAGCTGTCGTCGATGGCGTGGATCATTTCCTTTAGCGCGGCGCGGGTTTCAGGATCCTCTGTTTTGCGCTGAACGATCTCGGCCTTGGTGCGGACGATGGCCAGCGGTGTCCGAACCCTGTGGGCGGCCTCGGCGATGAAATCTTCGGACCGCATCAGAGAGTGCTGCAGGCGACGCATGAACGAATTCAGCGAGGCAACAAGCGGCACCATTTCAGAGGGGACAGGGGCCGCAACGGGACGCAGATCCTTTGGGCCCCGACGGGAAACGGACGCCGTCAGACGATCAAGCGGCCGGATTGTGCTGCGTGCGATAATTGCCGCCAATAGTACCGACACAAGGAAGAAACCCGCTCCAATGCCAAGTGAAGTCCGTGAAATGCGCGCAAGGTCTTGCTTTTGGCCGGAAAGTGTCTGGGCAACGGAAACCTGAATATAGCTCTGCCCGACATCGGTGGAAACACGCCGGCGGACCGATGCAATGCGGACTTCTTCGCCCAGAAATGTTGCAGAGCGGAATTCCGGGCCCCCGGAAAGAGTTCCTTCGGCTTCCGGCAGGTCCGGGTAGCCGCTGAGAAATTCGTCTTCCAGCCGGATGGCATAGAAAACACGCTCGTCCGAGATGCTGTCCAGCATGGAGAGCGCTGAGTAGGGCAGGTCAAAATTGATCTGTCCGCCGCCAAAACGGGCGCTGTCCAGGATGGACAGGGCCGAAGCGGCAAGAACGTTGTCCTGGCTTTCCTGCGCAACCTGTCGGGCGACCGATTGCACGACGAAGTAAACGATGACGGCCAGAACCGCGGCGCTTGCCAGCAAAGACAGCAACAGCCTGCGCCGGATCGAGCCATGGGCGACCGGGGTGGTCATTCCGATTCAAGCTTGTAGCCAAGCCCCCTGATCGTGGTGATGTGCACGTTAGAATTTGCCAGGTGTCGCCGCAATCTGCCGACATAAACCTCGATCGCATTTTCCGAGCCTTCCTCGTCATAGGAAAACAGCCGGTCGACGAGTGTGGATTTGGAAAACACCTGTCCCGGCGCATTGGCGAGAACCTCGAACAGACGCAGTTCGCGTGTGCGAAGCTGAATGTCACGGTCGGCTACCCTGAGCGTTCCGGAAAGCGAATCGAATGTCAGATTGCCGAGGTTTAGCAGGTTCCGTGCAGATCCGCCCTGACGCCGCAACACGGCGCGGCAGCGGGCTTCGAGCTCTGCAAAGTCGATGGGTTTGACCATGTAATCGTCGGCACCAAGATCAAGAATTCGCACGCGATCCGCAACCTCGGACCGCGCGGTCAGAACGATGACCGGGGTTCTGGATTTCTGGTTGCGGTGTTTTTCCAGAAACGTTCGTCCGTCGCCATCGGGCAGCATTATATCCAGTAAAATCAATTCATAAGACGTGGTCGAAACGAAATCGTGGGCAGTCTGAATGTCGGGCGCATGATCGACAACATGGCCGTCCAGCATAAGCCGGTCGACCACGGCCTCGGCCAGTTTTGGATTGTCTTCGATCAGCAGGAAACGCATCTGGTCCGTTTACTCCCTTGGATCGTCCTTGCCCGTGTCAGCTTTGTGTCAGTTTCGTCCGGCACGCTCCTGAGACATGAGCGGTATGAACCGCCAATGTCAAATGGGAGGACAAAGACATGACATTCTCACTGGGCCGTCGGGCCCTGCTTGCCGCTGCTGCGGCTTTTGCAGTTTCCGGGCCGGTCGCGGCCGAGCCGGTAGTCGACAGTATTCACTTTCTGATCCCCGGCGGTGCAGGCGGCGGCTGGGACGGGACGGCGCGCGGCACCGGCGAGGCCCTGACCGGCGCGGGTCTGGTCGGCACCGCATCTTATGAAAACATGTCAGGTGGCGGAGGTGGCAAGGCCATCGGTTACCTGATCGAAAACGCGGACAGCCAGCATGGTACGCTCATGGTCAATTCGACCCCGATCGTCATCCGCTCGCTGACCGGTGTGGTCCCGCACAACTTCCGCGACCTGACCTTGGTATCCGGCACCATTGGCGATTACGCCGCGCTGGTTGTGGCCAAGGACAGTCCGATCAACTCGATGGATGACTTGCTTGCTGCTTATGACGCCGGCGCAGCCGACACCGCGATTGGTGGCGGTTCCGTTCCGGGCGGTATGGACCACCTGGTAGCGGCCATGGTGATGGAAGCCGCGGGAAAAGACGCCTTGAACGTCAAGTACGTGCCCTATGACGCGGGTGGCAAGGCAATGGCCGCGTTGCTGTCGGGTGAAATCAAGGCGCTGTCGACCGGTTTCTCAGAAGCGGTTGCGCTGGCAGAAGCCGGAGAAGTCAAGATCATCGGTGTCACGTCAGACGAACGTGTTGACGCATATGCCGATGCGCCGACGATGAAGGAACAGGGTATCGATACCACCTTTGTCAACTGGCGCGGGTTCTTTGCGGCGCCGGGTCTGCCGGATGATAAACTGGCAATGTATCAGGATGTGATTGCCCAGATGTATGACACCCCGGAATGGGAAGACGTTCGTGCACGCAACGGGTGGGTCAACATTCACAATTCGGGCGAAGATTTCCAATCCTTCCTTGAGGGCCAGGAACAGGCCATTGGCGACCTTATGAAGAAGCTCGGCTTCCTCTAACTCTGTTCCAATACAATGCGACCGGCCTGAATTGGGCCGGTCGCTATATATCCAAGGGAGGGGAAAATGGCACTGGACCGCTGGGTTGCATTCGTCATTCTGTGCACCGCGCTGGCCTATGGCTATGCTGCATTTTTCACTATGGACGCGCTGCTGCCGCCATTCATGAAACGCAATCCGATCTGGCCAAGCACCTTTCCAAAGGTTCTGACCGTACTGACGATACTGACGTCTTTGTTTATTCTGCTGGGCTTCGAAAAGTCGCCCGAGACCGACAAGGTTCCGGATGTCGATTATCGCAGGCTTGGGGAATACAATGTTGGGCAGGCGCTACTCCTGCTGGGCCTAATGGCCGCATATGCGCTGTGCCTGCGGCCTGCCGGTTTCCTGTTTTCCACATTTTCCTTTCTTTCACTGGGCGCATTTGTCCTGGGGGAACGGAAATTCCATATCCTGCTGCCGGTTGCGGCAGTTGCCAGTTTTGCCGTCTGGTATCTGGTTGACGAAGTGCTGGGTATCTTTTTGCGTCCCTGGCCGTTCTTTATCTGAGGAGCAGAGACATGCTTGAAGGACTGATGATAGGCCTTGGTGCCGCATTCTCTGTACAAAACCTGCTGATGGTGGTTGCCGGGTGCCTGATCGGCACGTTTATCGGAATGCTGCCCGGTCTTGGCCCGATGTCGATCATCGCGATCATGATCCCGGTCGCCATTACGATCGGTGATCCGTCCGCCGCGCTTATCCTGCTGGCCGGTGTGTATTACGGTGCGATATTCGGCGGTTCAACGTCGTCCATCCTGCTGAATGCGCCCGGTGTTGCGGGTACGGTGGCGACAAGTTTCGACGGCTATCCGATGGCCCGAAAGGGGCAGGCGGGCAAGGCGCTGACGATTGCGGCCATCGCCTCGTTCGGGGGTGGCACTATTGGCGCGATCCTGCTGATGGTGTTTGCGCCGATGTTGTCCACGGTTGCCTTGCTGTTCCACTCGGCCGAGTATTTTGCGCTTATGGTTGTGGGTCTTTCCGCCATCGCGGCCTTTGCCGGGACGGGAAACGTGGCCAAGGCAATCCTGATGACCCTGCTTGGTCTGGTCATGGCCACGGTCGGCGAAGGCGTGTTGTTCAACATGCCGCGGTTCACGATGGGCCTGATGGATTTGCAGTCAGGTTTCAGCTTTATCACGCTTGCAATGGCCATGTTTGCATTGCCGGAGGCCCTGTTCCTGGTCATGAATCCCGCGCGCTCGGCACAGGGTGGTGAGAGTGGAAAAATCGAGAACCTGCGCATCACGCGCGAGGAGGGGCGAAAAATCGCCCCGGTGATCGGCCGGCAATCGATTCAGGGCTTTTTCATCGGGGTGCTGCCGGGGGCGGGCGCGACGATTGCATCATTCCTTGGCTACGCAGTGGAGCGCAACATCGCGACAAAAGAAGAACAAGATGAGTTCGGCAAGGGGTCGATCAAGGGGCTGGCCGCACCCGAGACAGCCAATAACGCCGCGTGCACCGGATCGTTCGTTCCGCTTTTGACGCTGGGTATTCCGGGTTCAGGCACAACCGCTATCCTGCTGGGTGCGTTGATTGCGCTGAACGTCACCCCCGGACCGCGCCTGATGATCGACAATCCGCAGGTCTTTTGGGCGGTCATCATCTCGATGTATATCGGGAACATCGTGTTGCTGATTCTGAATCTTCCGCTGATTCCGTATATTGCCAAGATCCTTGCCATACCGCGTAACTATTTAATTCCGTTCATCCTGTTCTTTACGCTGATGGGCAGTTATATCGGCCAGAACAACGCGACCGAGCTGTTGATCCTTGTTGGAATGGGGATTTGCGCAACGGTTCTGCGCTTTGCGGATTATCCACTGGCACCGCTTTTGATCGGGTTCATTCTGGGCGGAATGCTGGAGGATAACTTCTCTCGCTCGATGCAGCTTTATGACGGGATCGGGTTCACAGTCGATCGCCCGATGACACTTGGCCTGCTGGTGATCGCGGTGCTGCTGGTGGTGATACCCAGTTACCGCGCACGTCGCGCCAAGGCACGCCGCGAAGGTGTGGCCGAGGGTGACTGATCCGCTGAAGGGTGTTCGCGTTCTGGACCTGACCAATGTTCTGGCTGGCCCCTATTGTTGCTGCCAACTGGCGCTGATGGGGGCCGAGGTCATAAAGGTTGAACGGCCCGGGTCCGGTGATCTGGCGCGGGTTCTGGGCGCTGATCCCGTGCGCAACAAGGCGGGAATGGGCATCAGCTTTCTGGCGCAGAACGCTGGAAAAAGATCGGTCACCTTGGACATGAAGGCGGATAAAGGTAAGGACCTGCTGAAAAAGCTGGTTCGATCCTCTGATGTATTGGTTGAAAACTTCAGGCCCGGTGTCATGGATCGTCTGGGTTTGGGTCACGAGGTGCTGCGCGGCGAAAATCCAAACCTGATCTATTGCGCGATCAGCGGATTTGGCCAGGACGGGCCGCGCAGGGATGATCCGGCATATGACCAGATCGTGCAGGGCATCAGCGGGGTGATGTCAATCACCGGTGCACCGGATACGGCACCTTATCGCGTGGGCTATCCATTGGCGGATACGGTGGGTGGTCTGACGGCCGCATTTGCGATAACCGCTGCCCTGAACGCGACACCAAGGGGTGCGTTTCTGGATATTTCCATGGCCGAAGCCGTCATTTCGACAATGGGTTGGGTCGTTTCCAATCACTTGATTGGTGGTGTTGCCCCGGCCCCACATGGGAACGAGAACACGACATCCGCCCCATCGGGCACGTTCCAAACGGCTGACGACCCCATAAACATTGCGGCCAACCGGGACGAGCAGTGGGAGGCGTTGGCCAATCACCTTGGCCGGGTAGACCTGCTGACAAACCCTGATTATGCCTCTCGCGAAGATCGCAAGCGCAACCGCCATGCTCTGCGCCAAGAACTGGAGGATGCATTGAAGTCCCGACCAGCTGCAGATTGGGTGCGGGAACTGAACGGGCTGGGCGTGCCAACCGGCCCCATTTTTTCCGTACCGGAAGCGTTGGAAGATGCGCAGGTAGTGGGCCGTGGATTGATCGGATCCGTGCCAATGGGCAAAGAAGAATTGCGGCTTGCCGGCAGCCCGGTTGTCGTCGACGGTTTACGCCCATTTGCCCAAACACCACCAGCGGCACTTGGGGCGGACAACGCGCTGATCTGGTCCGGGCTTGGCCTGACCAAACAAGAGATCGACACTCTGGCAATGGAGGGGATCATATGAACGACGTTGCCGATTGGTGGAAAACCGCGATCATCGACATGGAGCCAGGGCGGATCCATTTGCGTGGCAAGCCGATCCAGGACCTGATCGGCAACCTGAGCTTTGCCGAGATGATCTGGTTGATGGTGCGCGGTGATCAGCCGTCGCCGGGACAGATGCAACTGTTCGAAGCTGCCCTGGTGTCCGCCGTGGATCATGGACCGCAGGCGCCGTCGATAGCGGCGGCCCGTATGGCGGTAACGTGTGGACTGCCACTGAACAATGCAATGGCAAGCGCGATCAACATGCTGGGGGACGTGCATGGCGGTGCGGGTGAACAGGCTGTGGAACTGTACCATCATATCGATACCCACCCGGAAGGCGCAGGTGCCGCGTTGGATAGCTGGATTGCTGCGCGTGGGCAGATCATCCCCGGATTCGGCCACCGCTTTCATACACCGACCGATCCCCGCGCTCCGCGTTTGATGGATCTGGTTCAGGAAGCAGTCGAACAAGGCGCCTGTTCAGGCAGGTATATGGAGATTGCTCAATTCGTAGAGGCGGAACTGATGTGCCGAAAATCCCGTCCGATTCCCATGAACATTGATGGAGCAACAGCGGTGATTTATGCCGAGTTGGGTTTTGCCCCACCGCTGGCGCGGGGTTTGTTTTGCCTTTCACGTTCCGTCGGAATTCTCGCGCACGCGTGGGAACAGGGCCAGCAGGGTGGCAGAAATAAGGGCCCGACCCCGCCAAGGTACCGGTGGACCTATACCGGAGATTGACAAACAAATCATCGAATGTTGATCGCTTCGATTGATGTCCCGCCCGTCAATATGACCGGTACCCATCGCACAGCGCTGTTTTCTGCCGGCCGTGGACCGAGTTTTTCCAACAAGCTTGAGATAGGACCAACAAATTCCTACAAACCTGTTGATCAGGGCGGCGCTGACCTTGCTGAGTATATGCTTGTTGTTCGGGCCGGTGCTGATTTGATCGGCATGAGGCTTGCTGGCGCAGGCCACTTAGATCGACAAGGAGGTCTGCT
>JBPCWT010000263.1:0-3536 GCA_051009255.1 Ruegeria sp.
TCGCGTGGCACCTGATGTGACCGAATTCAAAGAACGGTTGCGTCAGATACTTCCAAATGAGCCTATTGAAGTTCGGACCGCAAATGACGGTATCGTTCTTTCCGGTACCATTTCCAGCTCTGCCCGCTTGGCGCGTGCATTGGAATTGGCCGAACGTTACGCGCCTGAGCGCGTGTCGAACCTGATGAATGTCGGTGGCGTACAGCAAGTCATGCTGAAAGTTCGCTTTGCCGAGATGAATCGCTCGGTTGCGAAATCGCTAACCGCATCGCTTGGTTTTGGTGGTTCAGACGTTACCGGCGGCTTCAACACCCTAAACAATCAGTTTTCGCTGAACAACGCGCTTAACAATAACATTCCGGCATTACAAACTGATACGGGTGCCATTTTGTTTGGATTCGGCGCTGGTTCAACGCAGGTACGACTGCTTCTGGAAGCCCTTGAAACCAAAGGGCTTGTTCGCAGTCTGGCAGAACCAAACCTGTCGGCATTGTCAGGGCAGGAAGCAACATTCCTGGCAGGCGGCGAAGTACCGATCCCGGTTCCGCAAGATGATGGTGTCGTCACGATCGAATACAAACCGTTCGGCGTGGAAATGGATTTTATCCCGCGGGTTGTTGACGGTGATCTGATCAATCTGGAAATGGCGACGTCTGTTTCCATTATCGATCCGAACTCTGACTTCACGATCAATGGCGACAATGTACCAAGCTTTATCACCCGTCAGACAAGCACAACCGTTGAACTACGCGACGGTGAAAGCTTTGCGATCGCGGGATTGATCCAGGACAACTTTCAGGATCTGAACAATCAGGTACCGTGGCTGGGCGATATACCGGTGTTAGGTGCCTTGTTCCGCAGCGCTGAGTACCAGCGCGAACAAAGCGAACTGGTCATTATCATCACTGCGCATCTGGTTTCGCCAACACGTGGAGAAGCGCTTGCGCTGCCGACTGATCGGGTGAGGCCGCCCAGCGAGTTTGATCTGTTCATGAATGGTCGCGTCGCAAACACAGAACGTCCCGGTAATGGTGCTGCATCTGAAGTCGCAAGTCAGGACTTTGGCAGCTCTTACGGCTACGTCTTGGATTGATTGGAAGGATAGGACCAATGCAGAAGTGGATCTTAACACTGGGCCTTTCGGTCGCTGTAACAGCGTGTACGCGTGAAGCCGGATACGAAGTTGACCAGGGAACTTTCGGGAACACTACCCTGAGAAATACCCAGGTCATGAACGGCGAGCTAACTTATGCGCAAATTCTGGGACGTCGCTTTGCAGCTGAAGTACCGACCCAGATCAACTTTGCCTTTGACAGTTCCAAGCTGGATGCCTCGGCACAGCAGATCCTGTTGAAGCAGGCAACGTGGATTAAGCAGTTCCCCGAAGTGCGGTTCCGTGTTTATGGACATACCGATGCCGTAGGCTCGCCGTCTTACAACAAGAGCCTTGGCTTGCGCCGTGCTCAGGCGGTTGTCTCATTCTTTGCGCAGCAAGGAATTTCGCGGTCACGTCTTGAGGCTGTGGTTTCATACGGTGAAAACCAGCCGTTGATATCGACGCCAAATCGCGATCGTCGTAACCGTAGAACGGTTACCGAAGTTTCGGGCTTCTTTGATCGGCATCCGAACATCCTGGACGGCAAATATGCCGAGGTGATCTACCGCGAGTACATCATTAGTGCCCAACCGACGTCCGGGCTCATAAAGGTTACGGACATCGGAGATACCACCGACGGCACACAATAATACTGAATTGGGCGACATCGTCGCCCAATTCCCTACAATTGGTTCTTTTGCGCCCAATTCTCGCCCAACTTCCATCCCACATTATGAACAACGGGTGACCTGCGACCTTTATTGGTCGCACCGGGGCGACAGCAAGCCAGAACATGTTTTTTTTGCGTTCATTCGGTTTGTTAAGCCCCTGCAACAAGGATTGTGTGAATGACTAGCGCCACGCCGCAAGACGAGAAGAACAGTATTCTGGCATGTACGATTAGCCGTGACGTTCAGAATTTCGATCTTTTGATTGAAGATATGGAGGCCGTGCTTGGTGAAAACTGGGGCGATCTTGGATTTGCCGAAGCGCTTGCCTTTTTCAGCCAACCCGAAGCCGATTCGCTGCAATTCGTTGCCGTCGCAATTGATGGCGAAGACGAAGACAACCTGACCATGATGTGCGAGATCATCTCGCAGGCGAAGGCAAAAGGGGTCAAGGTGGTCCTGATTGCCGAAGATGTTACACCCGCATCACTGCACCAGCTGCTTCGCAAAGGCGCTGACGAATTTGTTCCCTACCCGTTGCCAGAAAACGAGTTGCAGGAAGCAATCGAGCGCATGAACAAGCCGGATCCGGTGCTACAGGTGCAATCGAGTTCTGTGCCCTTGGCGAACGGTGAAGCCAAAGAAGGTGCCCTGTTTGTTGTTCAGGGCTTGGCTGGCGGCGTAGGCGCAACAACGCTTGCCGTAAACCTGGCCTGGGAATTGGCAACTGTATCCGACAAAGAACCGCCAAAGGTCTGCTTGCTTGATTTGGATCTTCAGTACGGAACTGTTTCGACCTATCTCGACTTGCAGCGCCGCGACTCTGTCTTTGAAATGCTTTCTGAATCGTCCTCCATGGACGACGACGTTTTTGCGCACTCACTTCAAACGTTCGACGAAAAGCTGCAGGTTTTGACCTCGCCCGCGGACATGGTTCCGCTGGATATCATCACGTCTGAAGACATTCAGAATGTAATCAACATGGCGCGAAAGCACTTTGACTATGTTGTCGTGGATATGCCCAAAACGCTGGTGACATGGTCGGAAACCGTTTTGAACGCGGCACATGTCTATTTTGCCATGATCGAACTGGACATGCGTTCGGCCCAGAATGCCTTGCGCCTGAAGCGCGCGTTGATGGCCGAGGAATTGCCGTTCGACAAACTGCGTTTTGCGCTGAACCGGGCACCCAAATTCACTGATCTAAGCGGTAAAGGCCGGGTCAAGCGGATGGGTGAAAGCCTAGGTATTTCCATTGATCTGCAATTTCCTGACGGAGGTAAACCCGTGATGGAAAGTGGCGATCACGGCCTGCCATTGGCCGGTTCTGCCGCCAAAAACCCGCTGCGCAAGGAAATTTCAAAACTGGCACAGTCGCTGCACAGCCTGGGCAGTAGCAGCGCCGAAGCAGCATAATTTCAACCCAAGGGGGTAGTCGCCCGTGTTTTCAAGATACGCAAAAAAGCCCGCGGCGCAGCCGGTAGGATCGCCAGCCAAAACCCCTGAGGCGGCTGCACCCACTGCCCCAACGGCAGGGGCGCAAACATCTGTTGCGCGCAAGCCTGCTCCTAGTAAGAAATCGGCGGAACCCAAAGGTTCTGACCGTGATCGTAAGCGTAAAGAACGCCTGGGCGAAATTAAGCTGGAACTCCACCGGGAGTTGCTGGAGAACCTGAATCTTGGAGCTCTTGAAAATGCCGCAGAGGCGGATTTACGTTCTGAAATCAGTGCGATTTCAAGTGAAGTTCTAGAGCAAAAATCTATCGCATTGA
>JBPCWT010000264.1:0-4745 GCA_051009255.1 Ruegeria sp.
ATTCTGAGTTTTGTAAAGCCTGTGACCTGCTCCGCAACTTGTCCTCGTTCAAAAGTTAGCTCTGTTCATATTGTGGTCCATTCTGGACCGGGTTGCAAATTCCATCGGTGTGAGCCCGTCGAGGCTCTAATGAGGCCTTTCAGTATTGTAGTCGCGGCGCCATGCGTTGATGATCTTGCGGGCATGGGCATAGCTGGTGAACAGGCGTTCGTTCAGACACTCGTCGCGCAGCCGGCCATAGAAGCTTTCCACCAAGTTGTTTTGCATGGGTTTGCCGGGCGCGATGTAGTGTCATTCGACCATTCGGTGTTCCTGCCATTTGAGGATCGCATTTGACGTCAACTCCGTCGGCAACGGTGTTCGGATTTTGTGTCCGGCTATCCAACTGCCAATACTCAATCGTGGCTGGACGCCGAGCAGAACCTTTATTTGAAGGGATTGAGGTCGGGCAGAATGTCGGGCTTCTGGTCCGAAGGCCGCCAAGGGAAAGAAGGCCTGGATCGCTTTGTGGATTTTTTCAGATTGCCCCAAAGCGTATCCAGCGACGGGCCTGAACCTCCATGCCCGCCGAAAATTGCACCAGTCAGTGCCGACAGGTCCTGGTCAACACTGGCATCACGGCGCCCTCGCCGCGCTGCCAGAAGATCGAGGGCAACAAGAGTTCCAGTCAGATCTTTTTGCGCAACACAACCCAGTGCCTGACGGTAAGCATGGTAGGCGCTGGCGTTATAGGCCGCCCTGCCCGTCTGATAGACTGTCTGAATCCTTGGCAAGATAAAGCGCCGGGAAAACCAGATCGCCGCGAACACAATAACCAGTCCCGCGATGGCTTTCAGGATGCTGTCGCGATCCAGTTTCCACCGCGCCTCTGGCGGAGCGGTCACAACAAATTTTCGTCCCGCAAGCGAGACCGTCTCCACTGTCTGAGACGTCAAATTATACCATGATAGCTTGATATCAGAAAGCTCTGCGCGGCCGCCGGTCTGCGGGACGAAGGTCAACTGCTCGATACGGGATCCAGCCATGACCCCCTGCTCCAGTGTTTCGGTGACTTTGGAATCTTGGGGATAAGGCTTCAATTGAGCGATTGCACTTTCGGATGGCGCGACCTGTTGGGTTTCTTGATTATCAGATTTCTCGGCTGCTGCCAGAAGTGGCGGAATGAATAGTGGTGAGGCGCCTGATATTTGAGTCTCAAGCCGACGTACAATTGCATCGCCGACGTTCAGCGGTCCATCAGGTGCTTCCCAGGTTTGAGAGATTGTCAACTGGTTCGCCACAATGAGCGGGTCCAGATCGCGCGCGCCTTCCGGGACCTCAGCAACCACTGACATCTCAGCCACTACTTGGACTGACTTGATCTCCCTGTCCCCATCAGGATGCCTGTAGAATAGGGTTAACTCTTGCCGCGGGATAATTGTCCTGCCCTCCCGCATAGGATATATTCGATAGGTTCTTACAATTCCTGACCAGGTGTCGCCGTTGATCCTGGTGCTGATCGGCAATGAAGAGCGTTCCGGCAACCGCATGATCAGATCAGCGGCCTCAAAAGTCGGAAATACCGGTGCCCGAGGCATGAATGTCGGCACGAGAACCTTGATGCGCACAAAAAATGGCTGGCCAACCAGAACCGGTTTGTTGTCGAATTCCACGGTTACTATCGGGTCTTGAGCTATTGCTGGAACCGCGACCACGCAGGTCAGAAACATCGCCAGAATTAGTTTGACCAAACGCATTCAGTTTCGTTCCTTTGCGTTTTCCAAACCAAATCTGAATTTCAGAAAATCCCCGACATCCGTATCGACGGACCGCAGCCATTGATCCGTGGTCAACCCGGCCGGCGCTTTGTCGGATTCTCGCTCGACAAGAGTTTCAGCACCCATTCCGCTTTCATTGTTGTAAACAGTATCATCCGCGCCGATCCCCCCCTGCTCTCCTGTATCCGACTGTGACTGTGCATCTTCAACATAGGCAACGATAGCTTTCGCGACAGCCAGATTGGTGCGGGCAGCTTCATAGTCCGGATCACGCTTCAGCGATTTTTCAAACCCACGTACACCGTCTCGATATTCACGATTACGCAAGCTCGCCATCGCTTCTCCGAAAGCCCCTTGCGGTGTTTCGACAAATCCGTACGCTTCGACAGCATCGGCAAATTTTCCGGATTTGAACAATGCATAGGCTCGCCATTCCGGGTCCTTGAACAGCAAAGCAGCAGCCGCATAATCTTTGTCTTGCATGGCAAGCTGCCCTTGTTGATCCGGCGTCAAGAACCAGTCTTTTATGCCTTCTGCCTGCGCCGGCTTGCCCGAAACACCAACAAGGACGCACAAGGCCACAACCCATTGCATCGTCCAGCCGCGCCGAAACCATAAAAGCAGGAAAAGAGCCGCGGGCCAGGCAATGACCCATCCCTTGTCGTCCCACGATAGCGTCTTGTCTGCGAGCAGCGCCTCGCGATAAGCTGACAGCACCCGCCGATCGATTTGATCCAGATCTTTGTCGTCAGGAGTGATATGCACCGCAGATGCATTCTGCACCTGATCCAGTTGAGCAAGGGTCAGAGATTTAGGCCCAACCACGAAGAAGATGATTGGCGGCCGGTCGTCTGCTTTCTCGTTTAGCGCCACAATTGTGGACGGGTTCAGGTCATCCAGAACCATCAAGATTGCGCCGGGCGTTTCCGAACGCTCTAGTTCCGCCACGGAGAGCTTCAGGGCCAGATCGGCACGATCGCCCTCCACGGGCATCACCGACGGCGACAGACCTTCCAAATAGGAGCGAATGATATTGGGATCTTCCGTCAGCGGCGTAACGCGATGAGCGGAACCGGCATAAGCGAAAAGTGCAGTCTGGGCTCCCGCGCGACGCTTGACCAGGTCGAGTATTTTGAACGATGCCCGTATTTGCCGGGAAGGTTGCACATCAGTGTTGTTCATTGAGGGCGTCACCTTCACGGCTACAACCAAAGGTGCCGTTTGAGCAAGCAACGGATTTGGATAACGACTCCAGGTTGGGCCAGCCGCGGCAACGGCCAGCAAGACGAGGGCAATCGCCACGCCATCGATGGGGTAAAACTTGCGGCTGTCCTCTACCCCAACGGCGAGCGCACGCGCCAGGTGGTCCGCAATTCCGGCAACCTTGACAGTTTCGGCAGTCTTCCTGGGCCGTATCCACCACCATAAAAACCCAGTTATGAAAATGGTTCCAAGCCAGGCGGGCCGGATAAAATGTAAGGCTCCCACAATGGTATCATCCATTGGTTGTCCCCCATCCGCGTGAAAGGATCGAGCCGGACAGCGTCAAAAGCACAACACACAGTCCTGCGATGAACAGGTAGTGGAAAATCTGCTTGCGGGGCTGAAAGGTTGTTGCGTCCGTCACCCGCGGGTTAAGGGCATCAATTTCATCATAGATTGCCCGTAGACCTTTGGTGTCATTAGCAAAATAGAACGCACCGTTTGCGCGATCTGAAACTTTTTTCAGAGCATCAAGATCGAGGCGATCATCTCCGGTACCGTTTTCGTCACCAACCCCGATTGTGTAGATCGACACGCCTTTGCTGGCGGCGATTTCGGCTGCGGTTATCGGGCTCATTTGACTGTTGGTGTCAGCTCCATCGCTGAGCAGCACCAACAGTTTTTGCTCGATCTTGCTGGCCTCGAATGTACGCAGGGCCAGCCCGATGGCATCCCCGATGGCCGTATGCGGACCTGCCATACCGACTTCAGTCTGTTGCATGAATTCGGCCGCACTTGGAAGATCTTCCGTGAATGGCGTCTGCAAATATGCGTGCGATCCGAAAACGATCAACGCAATCCGGTCTCCGTCGCGCTGAACAATGAAGTCGTTGACCACCTGTTTGACGGCTTCAAGCCGTTGCAGCGGCTTGCCCTCCTCATCTGTCAGGTCCCGCTCATCCATCGACCCGGAGATATCCACGGCCAAAACCAGATCGCGCGCAGCCTTCTCAATGACAATAGGTTCGCCAAGCATTTCTGGACGGGCAAGCCCGGCGATAACAAGACACCAGCATAGGGTCGCACAGATCATCTGCACCGCCTTGCTGCTGCGCACTACTGCACCTTTCGCAGGGGTCTGCCCTGCTGCTTCTGCAAGGCTGGCGAAAAAGGGCACACGCACAGCCGATGCACGCTCTTGATGAGGGGCCATAAATTTCCAAATGAAATATGGTGCCGGTAACAACGCAAAAACCCACGGCATAACGAAGGATAACATCAAGTCACCTCCTCATCGCGTTTATGCCGCTTTATCCAGCATTTGGCCTTTTGTGCAAGATCGGGATTGCTGGGGGTCCGATGGTAAGGCGCACGTGTCAAAGTGTCTCCTGCGACCGAACCCAGAAATCTGGCTTGAGGGGCGACACTGTCGAGAAAGGTCAACCACGAATTTCCATAAAGAGATGCGACTCTTTCTCTTGGGTAGGCAACTAGCGCCGTGCGTCGCAATACTGCCGATATCGCAACAGGATCGTCGGAAACCTTATCAAGCGCTGCAAGCGCTGCGCGGCGATATGCATTTGCCCTACGCCATGTGTTCCAACGCCAGATCCCATAGATCAACAAAACAAGTATTGCTGCGCCCAACCAAATCCAGCCGACGGTCTGCGGCAGCATGGATATTTCCTTTGGCGCCCGAACAGGTTCGAGCCTGTCAAAAAGCTCGACCAGATTGAGAGAGGAAAGGTCATCACTCATCTAGGCCTGCGCTGTCCGCCCAACAGG
>JBPCWT010000265.1:0-3613 GCA_051009255.1 Ruegeria sp.
CCGCGACATGCACTGGTGTCATCGTCATTCAAATTTGTTACGCGCGATTGTACCGTTGGTCGCCTTGGCGTTGCAGATGCTTCGTCGTCATAGTCCTTTCCGGCCAATCCCTCTGCGCGCAGAAAATCGTAGGCTTTCTTGGCCCGCGTGAACTCAGAACTATCTCCATTCTGCTGATCTGGATGCGCACGAAATGCGATACTTCTCCATGCGGCACGAACTTCATCTGACCCGGCACGTTGCGCCAAGCCAAGTTCCTCGAACGCTGCCGCCCGAGCCTTGATACGATCAATAGGCTCCATACTGGTAAACTCTAAACACTCATTACAATTCGCGTTTCCAGCCTTTATAGCAGCTGCTTACTTGTCAAATTGTGGAGAGAAAGGAGTTACGTAAGCACAACAGTGCAAGCAGATCGTGATAATTGTTCACCTTTAGGCGCATTAATTTCAGGCTAAAGGGTTTCATCGCCCTAAGCGTTCTCCCATTAAGTGATCGGGCAAGTTAGGTAATTTTATCTGGGCAGCAGTATAAAATGGCACGATACCGCAAGCCTAATCTGTGATTCAGTTTTTCACACAATCAGGCAACATTTTGCAGTTCGGCTTTTGGCGTCACGCCCAACGCATGGCAGACATCACGGGTCAGTTCCGGTCGATTGAGAGTGTAAAAGTGGAGTTTATCCACGCCGCCATCAATCAAGTCCGAGCAGAGCTCTGTGCACAAGGCCGTTGCAAGCAAGTCTTCACGGTCGTCGCGCATCGCCTTGTCAAATGCCTGCTCTACCCATCTCGGAATATGCGTTCCGCAACGCTTGGCAAAATTGCGCGCGCCTTTCCAGTTTTCAATTGGTAAAATGCCGGGGGTAATTGGCTTGTCTATCCCTGCTTTTTCACAGGCATCCCGGAACCGAAAAAATGTTTCAGCCTCGAAAAAAAACTGGGTCAGTGCTTCGTCAGCGCCCGCATCCAACTTGGATTTGAGCCAGTCAACATCGGCAGCAAGATCGGCTGCTTCGGGATGGCAATCCGGATAAGCGCCTACCCGGATTGTGAACTTTTCCGTTTCCGACAATGCCTGAATCAGTTCGACGGAACTGGAAAATCCATCAGGATGGGGTTGGAACTTTCCGTGTCCCTTTGGTGGGTCGCCGCGCAACGCCACAATGTCACGAACCCCGGCGTCGGCAAAAGTGTCGGCAATGGAAAGCGTTTCATTCTTGGTTGCCTGCACGCAAGTCAGGTGTGCAGCAACATTCAGACCCGAGGATTTGTGCAGCGTCGCCACCGCATCCCGTGTTAACCCGCGTGTTGTTCCACAGGCGCCGTACGTGACCGAGACAAATCGCGGGGCAAGTGGGGCCAGGGTTTGAACCGTATCCCAAAGCCGGAAAGACGCCTCCAGCGATTTTGGAGGGAAAAACTCAAACGATACTTCTGGCGTGGTCATGTCGGTCTCTTTGCTTGCAACAGCTCACTTGTGTCATGTGTTTGATTGTGAGACAAACTCATATTACTCAAGAACAACATGAGTTACGCTTTGGTATGCATATCGAATTCCGGCACCTACGCACGATCAAGGCTATCCACGAATGCGGAGGGCTGGCTCGGGCTGCGGATCAGTTGAATATAACGCAATCGGCGCTTAGCCATCAGATCAAAGGTCTGGAAGATCAGGCTGGTGTCGAACTGTTCCTGCGCCGCTCGAAACCCATGAAGCTTTCAGCGGCAGGGCTGCGCTTGTTACGACTTGCCAATCAAATCCTGCCACAGCTCGAAGCAACGCAAGAAGAGTTTTCGTCACTTCGGGATGGTCGGACAGGCCGCATGCACATCGCGATCGAATGCCATGCCTGTTTCGAGTGGCTGTTCCCGGTGCTCGAAGCCTTTCGAAAGTCGTGGCCGGATGTGGATGTCGATATACGCCCCGGCCTGGCTTTCGACGCTCTTCCGGCGCTGCAAAAGGAAGAGGTTGATCTTGTTGTCTCCTCGGACCCCGAAGACCTTCCCGGAGTCGAATTTGTCGAGCTTTTCGACTATCACGCCGTCTTTGTTGCCGCATCTGTCCACCCGCTGGCGCAAAAAGAGTTTATCGAGGCCGATGATTTTCGGGGCCAGACCCTCATTACCTATCCGGTAGAGCGCACGCGATTGGATGTGTTCAGCCAGTTGCTGATCCCGGCACGAGTTGAACCGGCTGCAATCCGGCAAGTGGAACTTACAGCAGTCATTCTTTTGCTGGTCGCGTCGAACCGGGGTATCTCGGTTTTGCCGGATTGGGTCGTAAGAGAGGTTAAATACAATTCCGATTACGTGACCCGTCCGCTTACGAAAAATGGGATCACGCGCCGTTTGTATGCGGCCGTTAGGTCCGACGACCTGGAAAAACCATTTGTGCAGAAACTGCTGAGCCTTGCGCGCTACGAGGCAAACAAACTGCAGGCGCAGTAACGGCCACAGTAACGGTAGGGCCCGGCGCAAATTGGTAGGCTGCTATGCGCATCATTCCTCTTGGCATTGTAGCGTTGCGCCAGTATACGCGCGGTTTGACCGGACAGGAGCCCCACGACGATGAATGGCAGTGCAAATCTCAACATCATGATCAAGGCCGCGCGCATGGCGGGCAGATCGCTGGTGAAAGACTTTCGCGAAGTCGAGAACCTGCAGGTGTCGATGAAAGGGGCGGGCGATTTCGTATCTAAGGCGGATATCGCAGCCGAGAACATCCTGAAAGAGGAACTGATGGGCGCGCGCCCGACCTATGGCTGGCTGGCCGAAGAAGGTGGCGAAACCCCGGGCGAAGACCCAACCCGCCGCTGGATCGTTGATCCTTTGGATGGAACAACGAACTTTTTGCATGGCTTGCCGCACTGGGCCATATCCATCGCATTGGAACACAAGGGAAAAATCGTTTCGGGTGTAATCTACGACGCCGCCAAGGATGAAATGTTTGTCGCCGAAAAAGGCGAAGGCGCCTGGATGAATGACAAGCGCATCCGCGTGTCAGGTCGTCATCGAATAATCGAGTCGATATTCTCGACCGGCCTACCCTTTGGTGGACGGGCTGATCTGCCGGAAACGCTACAGGATCTGGCGCGGATCATGCCGGTTTGCGCCGGCGTGCGTCGCTGGGGAGCCGCAGCTTTGGACATGGCTTACGTTGCGGCTGGTCGCTACGAAGGGTTTTGGGAACGCCGCCTGAACGCCTGGGACCTTGCAGCAGGGATCATTATCGTCCAGGAAGCCGGCGGTCTGTGCGAGCCGCTAGATCCAAAAGGTAACATATTGTCGGACGGCGAAGTGATTTGCGCCAACGAGCCGATGTTTGATGGATTTGCAAAGGTGATCCGGGGTTGATACCAGCGCGCTCAAATCAGAGTTCCGCTGCAATTATGAAAAGCGCCGCCCGGACCGAGCGGCGCTTTTGTTTGTCATAGTGACACGCGCTGGGCCGTGCCTGTCTGGGCAGCCAATTGTGCCGCGACAGAAGCGACAGCGAGATCCTGCAATCCAACGCCTGTTCCATCAAACAGGGTGATTTCTTCTGCCGAGCTTCTTCCGGGATGTTCGCCATTGATTACCGCTCCGATCGGCGTAATCGCATTGTCCGAAAG
>JBPCWT010000266.1:0-2703 GCA_051009255.1 Ruegeria sp.
ACCCAGCCTTCGATGGCCGATAACGCATCCTTGTCCAACTGATCCCCTGAAATCCCGCAGCCTTCGTTCAGGTACCCATATAGCCCAAAATCCTCTAGGTCGGTGACAGGGAAGATGTCGATGTGCCGGGTGTCCAGATTTGCCACCCCAAGAACCTGCTGGGCTGCGCCGGGTTCGCGCAGAAACTTTGCTTCTTCAGGGCGCATATCCAGCGTGAACAGGCGAACAACGCCGTGTTCGTGGGGGGTGACGGTCAGATCGCTCATGCGGCCTCTCGCAGGTTCTGGGCCAGCAGTTCCATTGTCGCCATGCGAACGGCCACACCCATTTCAACCTGTTCCTGAATGACAGATCGATTGATGTCATCCGCCAGCGTTCCATCAATTTCCACGCCCCGGTTCATCGGCCCCGGATGCATGACGATGGCATCGGGTTTTGCCAGTGCCAGCTTGGGCACATTCAGCCCGTAACGGTGATAATACTCACGCTCTGAAGGGATGAAGCCGCCATCCATCCGCTCGCGCTGAAGGCGCAGCATCATCACCACGTCGACGTCTTTTAACCCTACGCGCATGTCATCATAGACTTCGGCACCAAACTCGGCGAATTGCGCAGGTACCAGGGTCGGAGGACCGATCAGTCGAATGCGATTCTCCATCTTCCCTAGCAGGATCAGGTTCGATCGCGCCACGCGGCTATGCGCGACGTCCCCGCAGATGGCCACGTTCAGCCGATGCAGTCGGCCCTTTGCCCGGCGAATGGTCAGGGCATCCAACAGCGCCTGCGTCGGATGTTCGTGCCGCCCATCGCCCGCGTTCAGAACCGCACAATTCACCTTTTGCGCCAGCAGGTCCACCGCGCCCGACTGAGGGTGCCTGACGACCAGCAGTCCAGGATGCATCGCGTTCAGCGTCATCGCCGTATCGATCAGCGTCTCGCCCTTTTTGATAGAGCTTGCCTGCATCGCCATGTTCATCACATCCGCGCCCAGTCGCTTGCCGGCAATCTCGAAACTGGCCTGTGTCCGGGTCGAGTTTTCAAAGAACATGTTGATCTGGGTCAACCCGGACAAAACGTCGGAGTGTTTTGCCGATTGCCGGTTCAGATCGACATACTTTTCGGCCAGATCAAGGATGGCGGTAATATCGGATTGGGACAGGTGCTCGATGCCAAGTAGGTGACGATGGGCGAAACGCATGGGTCGGGCTCCTGTCTGACAGTCGCGCTGCTTATAGAAAGCATAGCGCGGCAGGGCAACCTAGGGTTCATCTGTAGTGTCGCTTTGAGGCAGTTTCTCGCATCCGCCCTCGGGCAAGCATTGCTCGCCGGGTTTGCACCACTTGCCCTCTCCGCAATCGATGGCCTTTATCGGAACACAACCGCGCCCCGCAGAACATTTGAACCCATCGCGGCACTGAGAACCGGTTTCTTCACATAAATACCAACCTGGCCTGCTGCACCCTCCGCCCGGCAGGCAGGATGAGCCCGCCTTACATGTCCGTCCGTCTGCACAGGTTTCAGGTGGGCTGGGGTCAAATTCCGGTGTGACCCGCTCGCATTCGCCGCGACCGTTGCAAAACGTACCGCCCGGGCAGTCGAGGCGCGAGGCGCATTTGTTTGCCCCCGCAGGTGCGCAGCGGGTACCGCCCGCAACGCAACGCTCAAACGGGCCGCAGGACCGCCCGCCGCCGCAATAATTACCGCCCGGTCGAATGCAATAGCCGTCAAAGCTGCATCTTTGACCCGCTGAACAACAACTCAATGCGCCGCACTGTATTTGTCCGGCCCGGCATTTGCCGTGTCTGTCGTGGAAAGTGGCAAAGGCTGGAGAGCCATTTGCCAGCGCAATCAAAAGTCCGATCAGAAGGAATCGCAAGAATATCAACATGAATGCAACAATGGTCGGCCCGTGTCGCGCTTATGGCAAGGTCTATTCGCTTTCCCTCGGCGCAAACACGGTTAGATTGAGAGACATGGAATCGGCCCTTGATTATCATACGGCGCGGGCCCTGCTGGAATGGCAGGTCGAATTGGGCGCAACTGACGCGATCACCGATGCGCCTGTTGATCGTTATGCTTTGCCCGATACAGCGCCCAAGGCCAAGAAACCTGAGACGCCGAAAGCAACCCCCGAAAAACCAGTGACGGTTGATCCTGTTCAGGTCGCTCAACAGGCGGCACAGGCAGCAGGCTCTTTGGCCGAATTACGCGCGGCAATGGATGGGTTCGAGCATTGCGAGCTTAAACGCGGTGCACGGCAACTGGTTTTTGCGGACGGCATGCCCGGGGCGCGGGTGATGATCATTGGCGAAGCGCCCGGTCGTGACGAGGACCGCGAAGGAAAGCCCTTTGTTGGACGCGCCGGACAGTTGCTGGACCGTATGCTGGCCGCAATTGATCTGAATCGTACAGAAAACGTTTATATCACCAACGTTCTGCCGTGGCGGCCCCCGCAAAACCGCGACCCCAAGCCAGAAGAAATCGGTATGATGAAGCCGTTCCTAGAACGCCATATCGCCTTGGCAAAGCCCGAGGTTCTGGTCGTTATGGGGAACATCAGTTGTCATGCGGTTCTTGGCAAGCGCGGCATAACCCGATTGCGCGGGAATGGGGATCAGGCCATGAACCTGCCGGTCATTCCCATGTTTCACCCGGCATACCTGCTGCGGCAACCGCAGATGAAGCGTCAGGCCTGGGCCGATC
>JBPCWT010000267.1:0-3038 GCA_051009255.1 Ruegeria sp.
CTGTGTGCGTTTCATCAGATTTGCCCCTTCACCCGTTTGCGCATCGCCTCGGCAAACCGGATTGCAGCGGCGACGGGGCGGTAATGTTCTTCCGAGATCTGCTGCCCGATCTCGACCGTGGCATGCAGAGCACGCGCCGTCGGCGGATCCGGGTGGATTGGGACGTCGGCATGCCCGGCGGCCTCGCGAATGGCGGCTGCGACGGAATCCACGCCCTTTGCCACGCAGACCGGTGCCGATCCGGCGGTCCGGGACCATTTCAGCGCGACGGCAAAATGGGTTGGGTTGACGATTACAACATCGGCTTTTGGCACTTCGGCCATCATCTGATTGGTTGCGATGTCCTGGGCGCGCTGGCGGCGCTGTTGTTTTACATGCGGGTCGCCTTCGGCATCTTTGGTCTCATCCTGCATTTCCTTGCGCGACATCCGGTTCTTGCGCATATGTTCGGCGTATTGCCAGATAAAATCGATCACCCCGATGGCCAGAGCCACCGCAATGACGATGAACATGAACCGAAATAGCAGATTCATCATAAACATCACTGAAGACTGGGCTTGGGTCGCGCTTGCGGACAGAATCTCGCTGAGGTTGGCTCGCAGGAAAAGCGCCAAGCATGTGCAGTAAATCACCAATTTTGCAAAGCTCTTGCCAAATTCGAACAAGCCGCTGCGTCAGAACTTGTTCTTCGCATTGGACGGTATCGAAATGCGCGACAGCTTGGGTTTCAGCTTGGTGGGCGCAAAAACAAGCGCACGTTGCGAAATCAGGCTGAGCAGGACGGCGGCAGCAGGCAGGCCAAATAGGACCGAAACAGACCAAGCAGCCGCCTGAAGCATCCCCCCCACGGGGCTGGAAGCCGAACCTGTTGTCAGCAGTTGACCAAAATCATCAGCCTGATCAATCAACACGACGAACAATGTGCCCATACGGTCCACAGCGAATTGCCCCGCAGCAAATATGGCAATCAGCAAACCGACATAGGCCGCTACGACGTTCAGATCGTTGGACTTGGCGATTTCCCCTTTTTCGCGCGCCTTCTGCAGCTTTTGCGGTGTCGCCTCAAAGGACTTGTCACTGTCGTCGTCCTGACCGCTCATCTTGCAACCTCAAGTGGGTTCACAATGAAGGCGAACAGGGCATCGGACCACACCGACAAGATCAAAGGGGTGCCCGCAAACAGCAGAAACAAACCCGCGAAGGTGATCGCGGGGGCGCCGACAAAGGCCACCATCAACTGCGGCATCGCCCGGTTTATGACCCCAAGCGCAAGGTTATAGATCAGCGACGCGATGACAAAGGGCATGGCCAGGCTGAACGCCAGACCAAAACTGCGCGCGATTTGTTGCACGCCCCACTGCGACAGGTCCGGTGCCAGTGGAACAACGCCCATTGGAAACAGCGTGTAACTGTGGATCAAGAACTGCGCAACGCGGATGTGCAGGCCCAGCAGAACCGCCAATGTTAGACCTGCGAGTGTCAACAGATATCCCATTGCAGGAACAGGATCGACAGCGGCCCCGCCCAGAATCTGTGACAGCGATGTCGATTGCGCCGCGATGGACCCCGCAGTTTGCAAGGCCAGCACGAACAAACGCAAACCAATGCCCATTGCCAATCCGACAAGTGTTTCGGTGCCAATCATCCGCACCAAAGGCAACACACCTTGCCCGTGGTCGGGCGCAGGAACAGCGGGCGTAACGATCAGTGTAAATGCCGCGGCGATCCCCAGCTTGACGCGGGTTGGAATGCTGCGTTCCCCGAAGGCGGGTAATAGCGATACCAGCGCCGACACGCGCAGGAAGACAGCAAAGAGGTGCCACAGGCCATCTGCCAGTTCCGGTAGCAATGCGGGCGGCACGGCGATCATGCGGGTATCGTTCCGACCAAAGCGGGTCTGGCCTCGAGCCCGATTTCCTCAAAGGACAGGACCGGATTCGACACCCCCCGCGCCTGCATGATCGTGCGCAGCAGTCGACGCCGGCGGGTCGAGGTCACGACGGCCGGGAACACCCCGTGATCAGCGGATTGCGAGACGGTTTCGACGACACCATCTGCCAGTTTGTTGAACAGGTTCGGCGGCAGGGCGACATCCAATCCGGCGTTGGGCGCGTCGATCTGGTACGAGGCAAACGTGTCTTCCCATTCAGGCGCAAGCTGGATCAGCGGAATGGAACCGTCTCCCCGCTTCATGTCGGCAACCAACTGGAAACCCAATCTCTGCCGGACCAGTTCGCAAATCCCTTCGGGTTGGGTCGTCGTCAGGCGCGCCTCAGCCACAGTTTCAAGGATCAGGGCCATGTTACGGATCGAGACTTTTTCCTCCAGCAGCAGTCGTAATACAGAATGTAACGTGTCGATCGGCACCTTGTCCGGGATCAGCTCGTCCAGCAGCTTGCGGTTCGCTTCAGCCCGAACCGGATCGCTAAGCCGTGTCATCTCGGACAGCAGGCGGCGCAGGGATTTCAAAGTCAGCAGCCGAGCGAAATTCTGTTTGATGATCTCAAGCAGATGGGTCGCCAAAATCTCGGGGGGTGAAACGATGGTTGCGCCGCTCAGCGCCGCGGCTTCCTGATCCTTTGGCAGTATCCAGCGGGCCGGGGCGCCATAAACAGGTTCGGTCACGTCATTGCCTTCGGGCAGCATGTCATGGCCGTCCTGCACCAGCGCCAATACCAGATCGGGGTTGAGAACACCGCGCGCCTGCTCGACCCCCTGTACCTTGATCACATAGGTTCCCAGTGGAAGTTCTGCCCGGTCGGTCAGGCGGATGTCAGGCAGGATCAGTCCAAAGCCCGAGGCGACATATGTGCGCATATTGGCAATTCGTGCGTCCAACCCGGTGCCGGGGTTGAGAACCATGCTGACAAGATCAGGGGCGAATTCCAGATGAACATCATCCAGATCCAGAATGTCCCCGATGGCTTGGGAAACCGGGGTGTCATCCTCGGATGAAGGTGCCTGTTCCGCGTCTGTTTCGGCCTTTTGTTTGCGGTGAACCGAGTATGCCGCATACCCCAGAACGCCCGCGCCGAGGA
>JBPCWT010000268.1:0-3446 GCA_051009255.1 Ruegeria sp.
CGCCGGGCCTGCCGTTCCCCAAGGTTTTCCCAGACCTGCAGGGCACGTTGCTGCCAGCGGTTCTGGACGAAACAGAACAGCCGCGCCATGTCTGGTTGCAGCAACGTCTGCCGGGGCGATGTTACGCCAAGGCGGCGCCAAAATCCCAAGAGCTAATCCTGAAACTTGGCCGTGTTCTGGGCGCGACAGATCGTGCGCTGGAACGGTTCAGCCACCCGGGGTTGCACCGCGATGCGTTCAAGTGGGATCTGGCGCAGGCTGGCTGGATCACCGATAAACTCGATGCAATTTCCGATCCGGCGCGGCGTGCGCTGCTGGACGAAGTTGTCCACGGCTTTCATTCTGTGGCGGGCACCCTGAACGGGCTTCCCGCGCAGGCCATCCACAATGACGCGAACGATTACAACATCCTCGTCGAAGGTGACCTGAACGAACGTCAGGTCGTTTCGGGCCTGATTGATCTGGGGGACATGTGCGCCGCCCCGCGTGTCTGTGATCTGGCAATTGCCGGGGCGTATATCGTGCTGGATCATCCCAAACCGGAACACGCCCTGACCGCGCTGGTGCGCGGCTATCACGCGGCCAATCGCCTGCGCCCACAAGAGGTTGATCTGATATGGCCGCTCTTGCGGATGCGGCTGGCGGTGTCGGTCGTGAATTCGACACTGATGGCCGTCGACAATCCAGATGACCCCTACGTGACCATCAGTCAGGCCCCGGCCTGGCGGTTTCTCGAAAACAAGTCGGTTAACGGCGATCTGATGCCCGCCCGCCTGCGTGCTGCATGTGGTCTGCCGGTCACGGACGGGGCCGAGCGTATCCATGCGTATCTGAGAGAACATCGTGGACAATTTGCGCAAATGTTCGGTCAGGACCTGAGCGATGTACCCATGGGTTCACTGTCAGTTGAAAATTCGACATGGCCGCGAAACCCGTTTCACATGCCACTGGACGAAGCCGCCCGTGTAGGCGAGGAATTCGGCAATGGCCCGTGGTTGGGATACTATAATGAGCCGCGCCTGATCTATGCCGAGCCCGGTTTCCGCAAGGGCCCGTGGAAAGCATCCGATCGCCGAACCGTACATCTGGCCGTGGATGTCGTCGCCCCTGCAGGAACGGTACTGCACGCACCACTCAGCGGTCGTGTCGAAGTGGTCGAGAACCGCACCGACCACCTCGACTATGGTGGGGTCGTGATCCTGCACCATGAAACACCTGACGGCGACGCCTTCTATACCCTTTACGGGCATCTGGACCCCGAAGTCTGTGACCGGCTGGAACCCGGTGATCCAGTGGCACAGGGGGCCGGGTTTGCGCAATTGGGCGATGCCAACCAGAACGGAGGCTGGGCACCGCACGTGCACTTCCAGCTGGCAATGACGACCGCAGGGATGGAGGCCAACTGGCCCGGCGTCGGCGACCCGGACGAGATGTATCTTTGGCACGCGGTCTGCCCCAACCCGGCGGCGCTATTGAACCTGTCGGACGACAAGGTGTTCTATCGCCCCACGGACAAACAATCGATCCTTCAAGGGCGGCACGATCATTTCGGCGGCAACCTGACGCTGACTTATGACGACCCGGTAATGCTGGTACGCGGCTGGAAACATCACCTGTTCGATGAATGGGGCCGCCCCTATCTGGACGCCTATAACAACGTCCCGCATGTGGGCCACGCCCACCCCCGCATTCAGGCAGTCGCGGGGGATCAGCTCAGGCGGATGAACTCGAACACTCGCTATCTGCACCCGGCGCAAACCGCGTTTGCCGACAAGGTTCTGTCAAAGCTACCCGATCAGTTCGAGGTCTGCTTTTTTGTCAATTCCGGCACCGAGGCGAACGAGCTCGCCCTGCGTCTGGCCCGTGCCCACACAGGGGCAATGGGAATGGTCACGCCCGATCATGGCTATCACGGCAATACCACCGGCGCGATCGACATATCGGCTTACAAGTTCAACAAACCCGGCGGCGTCGGTCAGTCAGACTGGGTGGAACTCGTCGAGGTTGCCGATGATTACCGCGGATCATTCAAACGCGACGATCCCGACCGTGCGCAGAAATACGCCAACCTTGTGGACGAGGCCATCGCCAACCTGCAAGGCAAGGGGCATGGGATTGCCGGTTTCATCGCAGAAACATTCCCGTCGGTTGGGGGACAGATCATTCCGCCCAAGGGATACCTGCCCGCAGTTTACGAAAAAATCCGCGCAGCGGGTGGCGTTTGCATCGCCGACGAGGTGCAGACCGGCCTTGGGCGATTGGGCGATCACTACTTTGGCTTTGAACATCAGGGCGCCCTGCCGGATATCGTTGTGATGGGCAAACCAATCGGAAACGGTCATCCGCTTGGCGTATTGGTGACGACGCGGGCCATAGCCGACAGTTTCAACAACGGGATCGAGTTTTTCTCGACCTTCGGCGGTTCCACCTTGTCCTGCCGGATCGGCGCAGAGGTTCTGGACATCGTTGACGACGAAGGTTTGCAGGAAAATGCCCGGTTAATGGGTGCGCGTCTGCTGGACGGGCTGCGCAAGATCGAGTCTGACTTCGCCTGCGTCGGTGATGTTCGCGGCATGGGCCTGTTTATTGGTGTCGAACTGATAAACCCCGACGGGTCCGAAGCCACTGAAATCTGCAAATTCGTCAAGAACCGGATGCGCGATCACCGTATTCTGATTGGCAGCGAAGGACCAAAGGACAACATCCTGAAAATCCGCCCGCCGCTGACAATCGAAGCGGATGACGTGGACATGATCCTTTGGGCGCTGCGCGAAGTTCTAAGCGAGATTGGTGATTACACGCCGGCACCAGAATGCGGCCACGACCACCATCACGCAGGCTGCGGGTGCTGCTGACAACTCAGCGCCCGTCGTAGCCGCAGATCAGCTTACTTTGTCAGGATCAGTTTTCCCGCGCGGGTGATGCGTAGGGTGTATAACTGATCGACAAGCTCGATATATGCCAGATTGCCGCCTTTGGTCAGGTCTTCGGCCTTATGGGCAGGCAGCATCGAAACGGCATAGGCTTGCGTCGGATTGGGGTTCTGCGCGTTCATCGGGTCATCTCCAGAGCCTATGTGAAACAGGCTTTGTCTGTCTGCTTTGTTCTCAATCTGGCTGACCCTTATCGCGGGTTGGCTGTTCGCTTGTGCATTAATCTGACTAAAATAGTAAGATAAGTCAAGCGCGTCGTTTTACTTCCCTATTCAACGGATTGTGCTGCCCAGACGCACGGGCTAAGGACCGCATGAAACCTGACCCGAAAGAAGGCCCTGATGACCGCAGCGATCGTTTTTGATCTTGATGGCACACTGGTGGATAGCCTTGCCGATATCGCCAATGCCGTAAACCGAATGCTGGTAGAGGACGGCCAAACCGCTCTGCCACACGAAATTATTCGCGGCTTTGTCGGAAACGGTCTGCCAAAACTGGTCGAACGTGTCATTC
>JBPCWT010000269.1:0-5141 GCA_051009255.1 Ruegeria sp.
ATATATATGTTTAAGGTGCGTCCTGACAGTAGCTCGACCAACAGCCAACTCTTCCCCGATAGCCTGCGCAGACAATCCGCGAGATATCAGTACGCAAACCCGCCATTCTGCTCGGGTTAAACCAGAAGGATTTTCAGTACTCAGGATCAATAAATCGCCCAAAGATTTGCGCAGTGGGCTAACGGTTTGACGCGAGATCGCCTCAACTATTAGGCCAGGACGTCTTTGGCTAAAAATCTTTGTCAACTCAGGGGCCAGCGTAATGACACCCTCTCGCCAATTTGGCAATCCGTCCTTTCGAAAGTGTAATTCTAGCAGATCAATTTCACCGCCTTGATTATCAAGGCACACGAACAAAATGTCATCAATGAGCCTTTGAGACATCCACTCTTGAAGGATTGGTGAAACTTCGGACGGATCTTTACCGTCTAGCTTAAAACTAAAAACTGAACCAGCTTTGGGTTTGTTGTTGAACATGCCCAGCGCATCGTTCGCAAAAGAAAGAAACAAAGGTCTTAGATTTCGACCCTCGCCTCCCTCAGCCCGCGCTGCAATTCGGTGCGCAGTTTTACCCAACCAAGTACGGCTGACAACGCCACACTCAGCGCCAAAGGCCGGGACCATATCCTGCAAGGAGGCGTCCAAAACAACGCCACCCTGGCTCCATTGTATTAAACTAATTAGTGCCTTCGTATGTTGCGCGTCTGGCAGCCACGCGCCGCGATGGGCAGTCCCCCATTCCATATCAACACCGACTCTTTACCTATACAAAATCAAATTACTCAACCCAAACTGGGCATGTCAGTCAAAGGGTCACACAATTTCACCCAATATTTGAATTCTCGAATATGGATGCTGCAAGTACACGTAAAAACTGCTTAAACCCCATTTGTGTTGCAAAAATGTGCACAGGTTGGGGACAGTGGTCATTTCATTTATGCAACTTATCTGCTTTTAGAAACAATAGTATACAGCACCGGAAACAGAATCCTCACTATGGGTTTAGCATGAATGGCTACCTTCGAACAGAGGTTGGCGACAATGGGCGCTGCCCAAAACTAACGCAATTATTGGTGCCTAAGGGATGGGAAAACCAAGTGGCGGACCGAGGAGGATTCGAACCCCCGACCCCTTGATTCGTAGTCAAGTACTCTATCCAGCTGAGCTATCGGTCCACTTGGTGAGGGGCTATGTAGACCCAGCGCTGGGGTGGCGCAACCCGATTCTTCAAAAATCTTCTAAAAAGTCAGATCCCCTTTTGGCAGCCTTATTTCAAAGGTTGTGCCGCCAGGCCCGGTGCTTCTCAAAACCAGCTCTCCGCCATGTCCGCGCGCCAGCTCGGACGAGATCGCCAGCCCCAGACCAGAGCCACCTTTACGCACGCCACCCTGGAACGCCGTAAACAGGTTTTCCTGTGCCTTTGGCGGCAAACCGGGGCCGGTATCGGTAATTTCGATGCACCAATCCGTGTCTTGCTCTGCGGCAGTCACGGTAATGCTCCCGGACATTTTTGATGCGACCAACGCCTGCCGGGCGTTGCGCACCAGATTCATAATGATCCGGTACATCTGCTCTGGGTCCGCGCGGGCAACAATGTCTTCGGGGACTCGATTATGGATTTCCACGTCTGCGTCACTCAGGGCCAGTTCCTCACTTGCGACAACGTCTTCTGCAATCGGGTGAAGACGCACCATCGACAAGGTCGGCGCAGGTTCTTCCGCGCGCCCAAAGGCCAGAGTGCTTTCGCACAGCGATACGGCCCTTGTAATTGAATTGACCAGCTTTGGAACCAAGCGCCGAACAAGGGGATCATCACTGGATTCGATCCGGTCGGTAAAAAGCTGGGCAGAGGTCAGTATATTGCGAAGGTCGTGACTGACCTTTGCGACGGCGCCCCCAAGCTGGGCCAGACGTTCGCGTTGCTTCAGCGCCTGGGTAATCTCTGTCTGCAGCATCTGCAGCGCTTCTTCGGCCTCGCGCAATTCAGTCACACCGGCCTGCGGCTGAATAATTCCGCGGGCATCCTCGGGCGCGCTTGCATAGCGTTGCATGTAACCCACCACGCCCTTAATCGGACGTACCAGAAACACGCGCACGGCAAGGAACAGGAAAAAGGCCGTGATGATCGAGATGACCAGCGACAGCATCAATATCCGAATGCCGTAATCAATCATCGCCATGTGCAACGGTTCCGTTTCCATGGTCACTTCGATCAGCAACCCGGCATCGCGGACCGGTTCACCGATGACGCGAATGACCTCGTTCTCGGGCCGAAAAAAGCGCCGCAGCGCGTCTTTGATCAAGACCCATGCGCTGGCATCCCGCAAATCGAAGGTTTGTGAAACCGGATCAGGGATGGGCGACGACAACATCAGTTGCCGCACTTCGTCACGACGAAGCACAACGTTGAACACACCCGCGTTTTCCAGCAATTCGGCTTCCAGCTCTTCTGCCAGCATGTCGTCGGCCAGCAGAGCCAACGAGGCAATCTGGGCGCGTTCAAGGCGGTTGAGCAGAAAATCCTCGCGAAAGCGCGCAATGGACGGCACGAATATCAAAACTTCGGCCAACATCACGAAGACCGTCGTCAAAATCAGAAAACGCCCTGAAAGCGAGTTCAATAGCCGCTCCTTTTTTTCGGTCAGGGGATCCACCGCTGGACGAACCTGACCACTCTTTTAACCGTCTGATTCTCAAATAACCTTGGCGAGAAATAGGCGCCCGCCGCGCGTTTGTTAAGCTCTCCGATCGTCGGATAGGGCGACACCATAGCCGCGACCTGACCCATCTTCAGGTTATTGGCCAGCGCAAGGGACCACAAGTTGATCAATTCGCCTGCCTGATGCCCAACGATCGTTGCCCCAACAGGCCGGCCTTTTACGACCATGACCTTGATAAACCCCTTTGTTTTGCGGTCCGCCACGGCGCGGTCATTGTGATTATAGTCGAAACGCGCAACTTCTACCTTGCCCCCATGCTGCTCATGGGCTTGTTTTTCCGTCAATCCAACCTGTGCCAGTTCCGGATCTGTGTAAGTGGCCCACGGAATATGGGATGTTTTCGCCCTGGAAGGCAGCCCGAACAGCGCTGACCGGATAATTACCCCGGCATGGTATCCCGCTACGTGAGTAAACTGCATGCCGCCCGCAACATCCCCGATTGCATAGACGCGCCGGTTCGATGTGCGCATGGACGCATCGACCTGAATCGCGGTTGGGGACCTCTCAATCCCGGCAGCCTCCAGGTTCAGCTGTTCGACATTGGCCTTTCGCCCTAAAGCCAGCAGTAGATGCGAACCAGCAAATACATCACCAGTCTGCGTCACGACCTCAATCGACCCGGCCTCGCCACGAATCTCAGCGACCATGGCTTGCTCGGCAATAACAACGCCCTCGTCGCGCAACGATTGCAGAACGATGGCGGCTGCATCGGGGTCATCCTTGCCCAGCGCGCTGAGCCCTTCGATTACGGTGACCTTGCAACCCAGCCGAACATGGGCCTGTGCCATCTCCATACCGATTGGTCCGCCGCCAATGATCAACAGGTGTTCCGGTTTGTCCCGCAGGTCAAAGATGTCTTCGTTGGTATAGTAAGGCACCCTGTCCAATCCCGGTATCGGCGGAACCAACGGCGATGACCCCGTTGCGATAACAGTTCGTCTTGCGGTTATCAGGTTATCACCAGCTTTCACTTCTGTCGGAGATACGAATGACCCGTATTCTCGGATCACACGCACACCAAACCCTTCAAAGCGGTCCTGACTGTCCATTGGCTCAATTTGAGCGATCACATCATGTACGTGGTCCTTGGCGGCGGCGTAATCCACAACAGGGTGATCGTCGCCAACGCCAAACACCGCAGAGTGACGATGCGCGTCAGCTGCTTTGCCGCTGGCGATCAAAGCTTTGGACGGGACACAGCCAAAATTCAGGCAATCACCGCCCATCCTGTGACCTTCCAGCAGGGTTACATCGGCCCCCATCTGGCTCGCACCCGCGGCGACGGACAACCCGCCCGAGCCTGCCCCTATTACCAAGATATCGGTCTTTATCTCGTTCATGGTTCAGACCTCTTTTCGACCGCGCAGGGCCTTTAACACGATTGGAAGAGCCGCCAAAACACACAGCCCGATAATCGGTCCGATCACAAAGGGTTCTGACAGCAGGGAAAGATCAGGCGCCTCGCCGCGATCAAATACTCCGCCCAGACCCACACCAATCCAAGTGTAAACAATTCCACCCGGAATGATGCCCAGCGCCGTGGTGAACAAAAAGTTTCTGAACTTCACCCCAACCAGAGCCGGAACCAAATTCGCGACAAAAAATGGTACTATGGGCACCAAACGCATCAGGAAGAGAACGGAAATCTCATTTTCCCGTAGTCCATCCTTTATCTTCTTTACGGTGCCTTCAGATGCCTCCAGCCGCGCTGTTAGCACTTCACCCAGCCCCCATCTGGCCGCAAGAAAGATGATCGAGGCACCAATCGTGGCCGACAACACATTGAAAACGGTTCCGGCGAACAAGCCAAACAAAAAACCTCCGGTCATCGAAGCAATCGCGGCACCCGGCAACGAAAATGCCACGATCAGAATGTAAATCCCAACAAAGGCCAGAACCATCGACCAGTAATTCGCGTCCCGCCACGCCAGAAGCGCCTCGCGATTGCCGCGCAATGTTTCAAAAGTCAGATAATCCCCAAGCGCAAAAAAACCGATCCCCGCGACGGTCAAAATTACAAGCAGCGGAATATGCTTCAACAGCCCGGCCCGGGGCGCGGGCGTCGCGTCGTTCATTGGTTTTCTTGGCTTCTCGTGATTCATATTGCACCCAACATGCGCCGGGCAGAGACCAAGAAACAGATACATCACGTCGCCTTGATACTTTCGGTGCTGAAAGTGAGTGTTTTTTGCATTAAACTGCGGAATTGAAACCTTTTGCGATGCCGTCGGCGATATTTGTTGCAAAACGCAGTGAAAACTGTGGCCAGAGGGTTTGACTTAGTCCCGTCTTGGCAGTAGAGGACGGGCTTCGAACACCACGGGCAGGCGAATCCGCGCTGCACCCGACCGCATAGATTGGAGACGGAGCGATGAAACGCACCTATCAGCCTTCGAACCTGGTTCGCAAACGCCGCCACGG
>JBPCWT010000270.1:0-4533 GCA_051009255.1 Ruegeria sp.
ATTGAATCCAACGCTTGATTGACGGGCGGCTTTGATCCGTCGCCGGAAGTTCCTCCCGCACTGCCACCAAGATGGTTGATGCGGATCGACTCAATTTTTTCAGCCGGCTTGACCATTTGCTCGATGATTTTCGGCAAAGCCTCCAAGCGGGCAATGTCGGCCTTGAGGGCGACAATTTCCTTGCTGAAGACATTCTCAGCTTCGTTAAGCGCCTTCTGGCCCTTGGCTCGAACCTCCATATCGTCTTTCAGCGTTGCGATGCGCAGTTTTGCGGCATCCGCATCGGCCTTGGCGTTTTGCAAGGTTGTCTTGGCCGCTTCCACCGCCACACTGGCTTCCGCCTTGGCCGATGCAATCAGCTTTTCAGTGGAAACTTCACTTTCCTGCTGGGCTTCAAGAACGGCAATCTGCTTGCGGCGCTGGGCTTCGGCAAGGGCTCTTGCCGTACCGATTGCCTCGGTGGCCTTGGTGGCTTCGGCCTTCGCCAGATCAGCGGCGGCGAGCGCCTTGCTCTGATCCTGCGTTTTCTTGGCCACCGCGATGGTGCGTTCCTGCTCGGCCATTTCCAGCGCCTGGTTTTGAGCGATTTCGGCTTCCCGGACGGTTTTTTCCCGGGCGATATCAGCGGTGCGGATATCTTGTTCCATGCGGATACGCGCTTCGTTGACGGAGATTTCACTTTCGGCCTTGCGGGTGGCCACTTCCGCCAGTTGAGCAGCCCGCAGGCTTTCAATCGCTTCAGACTGTTTGATCTGCGCTTCCTGTTGTTCAAGGTCGATTTCCAGCTTGCGCTTTGATGCTTCCATCGACGAACGATGCACCGCTACCTCGGCATCGGAATCGATTTCCGCCCGTTCCTTTTTGGACTTGGCGATGACTTCGGCCAGTTTGCGCATGCCCACCGCATTGAAGGCATTGTTTTCGTCGAGTGCAGAAAAAGGTGTCTGATCCAGAGCGGACAGGGAAACGCTTTCCAGCGCCAGGCCGTTGCGTTGCAAAGGTTCGCTCAGCATGGTGGCGACCCGATTGACGAAATCGGCCCGGTTCTCGTGCAATTCATCCATCGACATCTGCGCTGCCGTGGCACGCAATGCGTCGACCAGTTTGCCCTCAATCAGGTCTCTCAGCTTGTCTGGATTGAAAGTACGATCCCCAAGCGTCTGCGAGGCCCGGGCAATGGCGTCGTCGGTGGGATCAACGGAAACATAAAATTCTGCACCAACATCAACCCTCAACCGATCCTTGGTGATCAGCGCACTTTCACCGGAGCGACGGATTTCCAGGCGCAGGGTCTGCATGTTGACCCTCGAAACATCATGGAAATAGGGAACCGCGATCAGACCGCCATCCATGGCAACCCTGCGCCCGCCGGCACCGGTGCGGATCAGGCTGACTTCGCGGGTTGAGCGCTGGTAAAAATAGGCTGCGATAACGATCAATACAGCTAAGACAATGACCGCGACGACGATAGTAGAAATGAGACCGCTCATGGTGATGCTCCTTAAAGCTGATGAATGTTAGACAGGAGATGAGATGACATGCCACCGTCAGCCGGGATATTTGTACCTCTTATCCAGTGCGTCATGTCGGATAAGAGGAATGCAACGATGGGCGCAATATCATCTGCCAGACCGGGCCGGTCCATGACTTTCATGTCTTCCTCCGCCCGTTCGCCCAATGTCTCGACAAAATCCTTCAATATCGGCGTATCGACCGGCCCCGGAGAAACGCTGTTCATGCGAATGTTGCGGTCGCGCCAGGTCCAACGATTTTTCATCGTCCAGACAATCAGCGCTTCCTTGGAAAAGAAGTAGCTGCGACCACCTTCATTGCTGACACCGTGTCTGGTGATGAAGTCGTCGACATCTTCAAATCCCAGATCGTAGCTCGCCCTGACCGCGTCAATCGCGTGTGGCCAGCCAAATCCGGCAAGTGAGGCGAGATTTACAATCGATGCGCCATCATTGAGTTTCGGAATCATCAGTTCGGTGAAATATTTCAACCCGACAAGATTGACGAGCAGCACCAGTCTTGCCGGGGCCGTTGGAGGCAATCCCGCGATGTTGGCAATGCCATCAATGCGGGTCGGCAATGCCTGCACAAGCGCCTTGATTGTGCGTCGGTCTGACATGTCTGCAATGTAGAGTTCGTCGACATATTGATCGGTCTTGTTGACATCGACACCGAGTACGTCACCGCCAAGTCTTTTGACCAGCCGCGCGGTTTCCTTGCCGATACCGGAAGAACAACCGGTGACCACGATGGTCTTATTGGCGAGAAAATTGCCACTTGCCCAGGATTCGTCGCTCATCGTGGTCTCCTAAAATACCGGTGGAATTTTCTTGCCGCCACGTTCGATCGTAATCCAGCGGGTTTCGGTAAAGTTTTCCATGCCCCAGCGGCCACCGTAGCGACCAACACCGGAAGACTTGGCACCGCCAAACGGCGCGTTGGGCTCATCATTGACCGGCGAGCAATTGATGTGAGACATGCCGGTGTCCAGCGCCTGGGCGATTTCCATGCCGCGATATTCATCGCGCGTGCAAACCCCTGACGACAGGCCATAGGGCGTGTCATTGGCAATGGCGATGGCTTCTTCATCACTGCGAAAAGGGATGATCGGTGAAACCGGGCCAAATGTTTCGTTTTGATAGACCAGCATGTCGGGGGTGATACCTGTCAGAATGGTCGGCTCGACATAGCGCCCGTTGACGCCACCTCCCAATTCGACCTTCGCACCCTTTTGCACCGCGTCTTCTAGCTGCTCACGTACATTGTTGACCTGTTTGTCGTTGATCAGGGGGCCGATGACATTTTGCGGATCCTTCAATGGATTGCCGACCTTGAGTTTGGCGGCTCTCGCCTTGAACAGCTCAAGAAACGGTTCATAGACTTTTTCATGCACTAGCAGTTTTTCAACACTCATACAGATTTGCCCCTGATGCATGAAGGAGCCGAAATTGGCCAGTTGTGCCGCCCGTTCCAGATCGGCATCGTCGCAAATGATCAAGGCATCCTTGCCGCCAAGTTCTATGCAACATTTCTTCAAGTGGGCACCAGCCTTGGCGGCAATCGAACGCCCAACCGCAGTTGACCCGGTAAAGGCAATGCCTTTGACTTTGGGATTTTCAATCAGTTCGTCGCCCACACCGACCACATTGTCACGCGAACAGGTGATAACGTTGAATACACCGGCCGGCAGCCCAACCGCGTCACAGACTTCGGCAAAAAACAGTCCGCCACAATAGGGAGTTTCCTCAGATGGTTTTAAGATGATCGTATTGCCGGCAACGAGGGGAAAAGAAAATTGTCGTGCAGAAAGAAGTGTCGGGAAATTCCACGGACTGATGATGGAAACCACGCCCATCGGTCGTCGCACCGCCATGGAGACTTTACCGCTGGCCGAAGGCAGCATTTCGCCGATTGACCCATAGGCCGCACCAGCGGCGGCTCTGAATATTTCCTGCAGGGCGTGGGCTTCATACATGCCCTTGCCAAACCAACCACCACCTTCGCCCTGTACAGCTTTGACCAGATCATCCTTGCGGCGTTCAATTTCGGCGGCGATCTTGAGCATGAATTCGGCGCGCGTGGTGAATGGCAGTGACGACCATTCCTTGAACGCCTCATGGGCTGCGTTGATAGCATTGCTTGCATCGCTGCTGCTGGCATCGGCGACATTGGCCCAAATCGTATCGTCGGATGGATTTAAATCCTCGAAACTGGAGGGAGGCTTTTTCCATTCGCCGCTGGCGAAGAACTTGTCGTACATATAAGTCATACTGCTACCTCTTCACACGTTGCATGCTGCCGTCGGAGACCCTGCGATAGATCTCCACTTTGGTCTTTTTGTAGACCGGGATCGTGGGCAGATTTTCATTAGCTTCCGGCTCTTTGGCCGTCTTTGGCTCGGGCGCGGTGCGGGAAGACGTTTCACCGGTTCGAGCCCGTCTGGCCGATTCTTCCATTGACTGCAGCAGCGCTTGCAATTCCGGGTCTTGACCATTTGCCAGGGATGCTTGGCGCGGCGTGCTTGTCTTAACATCGGCCACGGATTGTTTCTGTTGAACGGCTTCCGATGTCGTCCGGGAGGCAGGTTGCTCAAAGCTTTGACTGCTCTTTGCTGCCTTGGCCACCATGGACGCAATTGAATCGCTGGACACCGGCGCAAGATCGCTGTTTGAAAGGCCGCCGACGCTAATAAACTTCTTGGCAGACCCATCGGAACCATCATCTGAAGCAGATTTAGGTTCTGCGGTCGGCGCATAATTAGTCGATGCGGTTGTTGTTGCTGCCACCACCGCCGTCGCCACCGCCGCCGCCGTCGTCGCCGCCGCGCCGCCGAGATAGGCGGCCTGAACAGCCGGGTCGCTCAGCATGGACTGGGCGTCGTTGTGGCCGGTAATGGAACCATTCTCGATGAGATATCCCCGGTCGGCAATGGCCAGACTTTGCTTGGCGTTCTGTTCGACCATCAACACGCCAATCCCGGTCTCTCTGACCTTGGTCAGGTTGCTGAACAGTTCCTTGCAG
>JBPCWT010000271.1:0-6947 GCA_051009255.1 Ruegeria sp.
GCCTAGCGCTGCTTCGATCCTGTCTGCCAGATGCAACGGGCGTTGCGGTAACCCGCCCGGACCCGTGCGAAAGTTGCACATTCCGTTAATCAGGATTGCGTCGGCTTGCGGGGCTTTGTCGGCGACATATTCAAAGCTTTTCAGCACCAGATCGCCATCGAATACCCAACGGTACGAGTTGACCTCGTCCTGACTGTTGAACCATCCCTGATCGTGAAAATTACCGGCCCAGATCACATCGAATCCAGCCTCGCGCAGAAAGCCGACAGTGCCTTGCCACCATTCGGGCCAGTGATAGGCCGCGTTCAACGCCACCTTTTCGATATTCATTTCGCGCAGTGCTTCGACCATGGCGTAACCGGCCATGTGAAACCGGGTGCCGTACTTGTCGGACAGGTCTTCGCAGTGCTGTCGGACACCTTCGACACCCAACCCGCAGGCATGCACCCAGTTTGATCCGACCTGACCGCAAACATCGACGCCATTTCGGGACATGCAATGAACAAAGTCTTCCAGCATCCCGAAGTTCTGTTTTCGCTGATCCAGCCCATGAACATAGTCGGGCACATGCAGCATCCAGCCATGCACGCCAACCGTTTCAGGACTCATGCGCAGGAAATCCGACGGTGCGGCGTCAAAATCGAAAGGCGGAGAGGTAAAGCCCACCTGATGCGGAAACAGCTTGTGTTCCGGACGCCACTGGCTGGGCATCATCACGATGACGCACCCGGACTGCCGCCATCATATTTGGGCAGATCATCGGCAATGGTCATCCATGGCAGGCGCTCGGACCAAAATACATGTGCTTGCGGGATATACACTTCGGGGTGGTCCAGTGTTGCGGCGTAAAGGTGTGTCTCGGTAGGCCAGCGGCTGCTTTCATAGCTCACTGGCGTTCCGCAAGTGCCGCAAAACCCTCGGAAAACTTCAGGTGACGATTCCCGAACGGTGCGCTGTCCCTCCCATGTCACACCTTTGCGGGTCATTCCGAGAAAGCTTGTCATCGGAGATCCGGTTGTACGCCGGCAGCTTTCGCAATGACAATGTGCTGCCCAGATCGGTTCGCCGGCTGCAAAATAACGGATCGCGCCACAAAAGCATCCGCCCGTATACTCAACCATCCACGGCCTCCCGCATCCATTGTTGCAACTTGGCGATTGAATGTTCCGACATTACGCCGCATCCGGGGTCCAGCACCAGCGGGCCGGGTTTGTAACCCCGTGATTTCAGACCGCGATGGACGGATTCAACAAGGCGGATGTCTTCCTCGACCGTGGTTTCGCGATCCTGAACGGCCAGTTGCCGGATCACGGCGCTGTCCGATCCGCCCTCGGTGTACCAACCGCGCCAGACGGTGCAGTGATCGGCATCATCGGCGCGCCAGTGATAGGTGTTCAGCACGTTGCCCGGATAGCACTGGAACGAGAACATCGGCCACAGGAACCAAGACTGATAATCGCCCGCATGGGGGATCGACAGGTCGATGGGATAGGTCATTTTGTCGAGGCTTTGGCATTCGGTCGTGTGGCGCAGAACATATCCGCCGCCCGCGTCGGGCTGAATGTCATAGGTTTCGGGTTTGACGACACCCTCGGCAAAGGTGGGATGGTTCGTGGGGCAGTGATAGCATTCCGAATAGTTTTCGACGCTGACTTTCCAGTTGCAGTTTTCAGGTATCTCGACCCATTCCAGCGGTTCCAGGTCGTCGATATGGGGGACATATGCACGAATTTCATCGCGCACACCGGGATACCATTCGTCCATCGATGCGGCGTTGTCATCGAGATTGACGAAGATGAAACCGTTGAACACTTCGGTGCGTACGGATGTCAGGCAGATCGCGCTGCGGTCAAAGCCGGGAACGGATTTGATATTGGGCCCGGCGCGCAGCTGGCCCGACAGTTCATATGTCCATGCGTGATAGGGGCAGACGACAACGCGGGTGTTACCGGCCCCTGTCACCATCTCATGCGCGCGGTGCTGACAGACGTTGTAGAATGTGCGGATTTCACCGTCGCGACCGCGAATGCAGAACAGGCTTTGCCCGGCGATTTCAAACGCAAAGTAATCGCCGGTTTCGCGAACCTGTGCCACGTGCCCGGCAAATTGCCATGTGCGCGACAAAAGCCCCTGCATTTCCTGTTCAAATACGGTGGGGTCCGTGTAGTAGCGGGCGTCGAGAGAGTGGGTCAGTGGTGCGTTCATTCAGGTTCCTCCGCGTAGAGGCCAAGTTGGTGTCTTCGTTGATGGAATCGTTCCACCCGTTCAACGATTTCATCGCTGGAGACCGCAATCACGAAGGACAGCAGCGTTTCCAAAAGCGCCATGGTTGAGACGGACGAGGGAAAGAATTGCGGTGTGTCGGCGGCCACGACAAAGCCGTGATGGGCGTTCAGGATGACCGGGCTGGCGGGACTGTCGGACAGGCCAACAACTGTCATTCCCTGTTCGCGGGCCAGCTTGATCGCGTCGATCACTTCGGTCCGGTAGGGTTTGCAGGTGATGGCGATCAGCACGTCCTGCCCATCGGCCCATGCCAGATCGTCGATCGGGGTGGAACCGGGGCGTGGTATGGCGTGGAACTGCTTCATCCCGGTCGAGGCGAGGTAGGTAAAGTTGCGGGCGTTCGAATTGTTTACACCGACGCCAAGGGTGAAGACCTGACGCGAATTCCAGATATCTTCGGCCGCTGATTTCAGGCGTGCGGCGTCGATCCCGGCAAAGGTCTCTTCTATGTTCTGAATCGCGGCGCCAACCATGTCGGCATAAAGACCACCCAGTTCGCCGGACTTGCCGATGCTTTGCAACCAGCGGGCGCGGTCAGGAAACGACACCGATCCACGGCGAATCGCCTCGCGGAAAGGGGCGCGAAAATCCTCGTACCCGTCAAAGCCCACCTGCCGCGCCATGCGGACAAACGTGTTGGGTTTGACATTGGCGGCTTCGGCAATCTCGCGCACAGTTGAAACCCCAACATCCGTGGGGTTTTCCAGCACGTAACGCGCTGCTTTCTGCGCCTCGGGTGTCAGGGCGTCCCATTCCTCGGTCAGGCGGTCCAGAACGGTTGATGATACATTTGTGTCATTCATGATTGACGATGGTACAAATGTGGAATTAGCCTGTCGAGCAGAAACGCGACTCGGTAAGAGGAAAAATAATGTCCGGGAAAAATCTGCCGTCACATGCCCGTGTGGTTATCGTTGGGGGCGGCGTCATGGGGGTGGGTCTGGCCTATCACCTGGCGCATGAAGGCTGGACCGATGTTGTCCTGCTGGAAAAGGCGGAACTGACCAGCGGCAGCACATGGCACGCGGCAGGCCAGATCACCCATTCGACCAGTTCATTCGGGCTGGGCAAATGTGTGGATTACAACATCGGCCTGTATTCCGGCGGGCTGGAGGCCGAGACGGGTCAGGCGGTCACATGGCATGGCTGCGGCTCTTTCCGGCTGGCCTATACCGAGGACGAGATGGATTGGCTGCGTCACACGCTGTCGGTCGGGCGTTCGCTGGGCTTCAACATCGAACTGGTCGGTCCCGGCAAAGTGGCAGAGATGCACCCGTTCTATAACCTCGACGGGGTACTGGGTGCGCTGCACACACCGGATGACGGGCATGTGGACCCGACCAATGTGACGATGGCGATGGCTGCAGGCGCGCGTCAGCTGGGTGCGCGGATCATCCGCCACTGCCGGGCCACAAATATTACGCAGACCGATAATGGCGAATGGGTGGTGGAAACCGAAAAAGGCATCATCCGGTGCGAGCATGTGGTGAATGCCGGTGGCACCTATGCGCGGCAAATGGGTGAATGGTCGGGGCTGCAACTGCCGATGACATCGATGACCCACCACTATTTCGTGACCGAGCCGGTGCCAGAGTTCGAGGATCTGGACAAGGAACTGCCAGTGATCCGCGATGACAAGAAGGTGTCCGGATACATCCGAATGGAACAGAAACGCGGCCTGATCGGTATCTACGAAAAGGAAAATTCCAATTCGGTCTGGCACGATCATTGTCCATGGGATTACGAAAACTGGCTGTTCGATGCCGATTACGACCGGGTCATGCCATGGCTCGAAGAAAGCCTGAACCGGATGCCGGTCTTTGCCGAACTGGGTATTCAGCGCGAAGTTCACGGCGCGATCTCGCATCCACCCGACGGTAATCCGCTAATCGGTCCCGCGCCGGGCGTCAGGAACTATTGGTGCTGCTGCGGCACGCAGATCGGCATCGGCTGGGGGCCGGGCCTGACGCGCGAACTGGCACGCTGGATGGTGCACGGGTCGGCGGATATTTCGATGCGCGACTACGATCCGCGCCGCTTTGGCGATTACGCCACCAAGGACTGGCAGGTCACAAAGGCGCACGAAGATTACAAACTGCGCCACGAAATCCCGTTTCCGCATTTCAATCGGTTAGAAGGGCGTCCAATCAAACCCCCCCCGCTCTATGACCGTCTCAAGAACAAGGGTGCGGTGTTCGAAGAGGTCTTTGGCCACGAACGCCCCCGCTGGTTTGCAAAAGGCGGCGTTGAACAGCGCGATCACTATTCCTTCCGGCGTAATGCGGTGCATGACATGGTCGGGGCCGAATGCAAAGCCGTGCGCGAAACGGTCGGGATCATGGATATCTCGGCCTTTACCAAGGTCGAAGTTGCCGGCCCCGATGCCGAGGCGCTGCTGGATCGGCTGGTCGCCAACAGGTTGCCGCAAAAGACGGGCGGCATCGCCCTGACCCACATGCTGAACCGCCGTGGCCGGATCGAACTGGAAACCACTGTCGTGAAACTGGACGAGGGGCGCTACTACCTTGTTTGTGCCGCCTTTTTCGAACAGCGCCTGCTGGATCACCTGACCCATCAGCGCGCAGGCGAAAACGTGGATATCATCCTGCGTTCGAACGGGTGGGCGGCGCTAAGCCTCAACGGGCCAAGGGCACGCGAGGTTCTGGCCGCCTGCACGGATGCAAACCTGACCAATGCGGGTTTCAAATGGCTGACAGCACAGGAAATCAGGGTGGCGGGCCACGATCTGTGGGCGTTCCGAATGTCCTATGCTGGCGAGCTGGGGTGGGAACTGCACATCCCCCGCGAAAACGCGTTGGCTGTCTACGACGCTCTTTGGGCCGCGGGCGAGGCGCATGGCATTGCCGATTACGGGTCGTTTGCGATGAATGCCCTGCGGATGGAAAAAGGGTTCAAGGGCGCGGGTGAGCTGACGAACGAGGTTACGCTTGCCGAGGCGGATGTGCTGCGCTTTGCCCGCACCGACAAGGATTACCTGGGCAAGGACAAGACCCTGAACACGGACTTGCCCTGGGTCTGCGCCTATCTGGAAATTGAACCGGACGGTATCGAAGATGGGCACGGCGGCGAGGCGGTTCTGCTCGACGGCAAGGTTGTCGGATCAACCGCCTCGGTGGCCTTTGGGCACTGGGTCGGCAAGATCCTCGCCTTTGCCTATGTCAAACCACATGCCAACGTGCCTGGCACCGAGGTCAAGGTGATCATCGCCGGTAAACCGCGCAAGGGGCGTGTTCTGGGTGAACCTGTTTACGACCCGGCCAGCCTTTTGCCGCGCACCGATGCGGTGATGGAGGCCGCCGGGTGACGTGCCCTCTTCATCTTTTCAGAAATACTCCGGGGGAGTCCCGGCACGGGACGGGGGGCAGCGCCCCCCCCACCTAGACCTTAAAGGAGCCTATCAATGAGCATTCCTGAAACGATGAAAGCCATGGTTTTGACCGGGCACGGCGATCTGGACATGTATCAGTGGCTCGAAGACTGGCCAACGCCCCAGCCGGGGCCGATGGAAGTTCTGATCAAGGTCGGTGCCTGTGGGCTGAACAATACGGACGTGAACACACGCACGGGCTGGTATTCCAAAGCGGTGGACGAGGCCACAACCGGTGGCGCCTATACCGAGGTTGACGATGACGACAGCACATGGGGCGGTGCGCCGCTGACATTTCCGCGCATTCAGGGGGCGGATGCCGTTGGAACCGTCGTTGCGGTTGGTGAAGGTGCGGACTTCGGGCTGATCGGCAAGCGCGTTATTGTGGCCGGTTGGCTGCGGGACTGGAACGCGCCCATGAACCGCGAAAAGGCGGGGTATTTCGGATCGGAATGCGATGGCGGGTTCGCGGAATACACCAAGGCCGATGTCCGGGGCGTGGCCCCCATCGACTGCGATCTCAGCGATGCCGAGCTTGCAACCTTTAGCTGTTCTTATGTCACGGCCGAGGGGATGCTGGACCGCGCCTGGGTTGGTCGCGGTGACACGGTTCTGATCCCCGGTGCCTCGGGCGGTGTTGGCGGGGCGTTGATCCAACTGTCCAAGCTGCGCGGTGCACGCGTGATTGCGATGGCGTCCGAGGCAAAACATGACGAGGTGGCAAAGCTTGGCCCCGATCGCATCCTGCCGCGCAGCCCTGAAAACCTGCGTGCCGAACTAAGGGGCGAAAAGATTACCGTTGTTGCCGATGTGGTGGGCGGGGCCATGTGGCCCAGGCTGATCGACATGCTGGAACGGGGCGGACGTTACACCTGTTCGGGTGCGATTGCGGGACCAATGGTGGAACTGGACCTGCGCACGTTTTACCTGCGCGATCTGACCTTTACCGGCTCTACCGTCAATACGCCGGAAAATTTCACGGATGTCGTGAAATACATAGAAAATGGTCAAATCAAGCCAGCTTTGGCCGCCACCTATCCGTTAGCCGAGTTGCGGGAGGCCCAGACAGCCTTCATCGAAAAAACGCATACCGGAAACATAGTGGTGATACCGTGACACTCGACGACGTTCTTGAAGCTGCTCGCCAGCTGCATCAATCGCATCCTGAACTTCAGGCATTTGGGCCGTGGCCAACGGACCTGACGCCTACGGGTCTGCAACCGCGCCCGATCCCGGCGACAGAGCTGGTGCTGGATTTCGATCTGCGCGGCAC
>JBPCWT010000272.1:0-5670 GCA_051009255.1 Ruegeria sp.
CTGCGGATGCAACAAGCGCTTCCATCAGGCGTCCTCCTCCTCTTGTTCGTCTTCAGGTGGGTCGTCCCGCAGCGGATTGATATCCATCGCGAATTCCTGCGCGATGCCGGGTTGCCAGGCAAAGCGGGACAAGCTGTCGAGTGCCAGCATCACAGCCCCCAGAACGGCAAGGAAAACGCCAGTATCGAACAACATGGCGGTGGCCCATTCGAACTCTTCCAGCGGCGGCCAATGCAGATATCCAAAATCGCTTGTCAGGAAGGGGCGCTCGTTGAACCACGCGCCCAAGCCGGTTGCAGCAGCAATCAGGACGCCCCATCCGATTGTTCCGTGATAGTAAAACCGCTGGCGTTCTATTGCCCAGGTGTAACCGCTGGCCATGTACTGCATCAGGAATGCGATTGCGACCACAAGTCCCGCAATGAAACCCCCGCCCGGCTGGTTGTGGCCGCGGAAGAATATGTAGGCCCCGACCATCAATGCGATGGGCATCATAACCCTTGTGACGACGACCATCATCAACGGATGCGCGTCCCCCGACTGCGGCCAATGCGGTTTGCGGTTAAGTAGGTAGCCTCGGACATTCGTGCTCAGTACGGCCTCGGTCAAGGCAAAGATGATAAGCGCGGCAATCCCAAGAACAATGATTTCTCCGAACGTATCAAATCCACGGAAGTCGACGAGGATAACGTTGACGACATTAGTGCCGCCGCCGCCCTTGTAAGAGTTTGCCAGATGGAATTCCGAGATTGTCGGGAAGGCAAAATCGCGCATCATCAGCGCATAGATCAATCCACCCGTTCCAATGCCCGCGACTACCGAGATTGCCGCGTCTCGCCATCGGCGCGCGGCCGTGCTGTCCCAAGGTGTTTCGGTTGGCAAGAAATTCAGCGAAAGCAACAGCAGGATCATCGTCACGACTTCGACGGAAATTTGGGTCAACGCCAGATCAGGAGCCGAGAGATAGTTGAATGCCATGGAAACGATCAGTCCGACGACACCGATAAGGACCAATGACAGCAAGCGATTGCGATGGAACCACATGATTGCCAGCGTAGCGCCAACCAGACAAATCCAACCGATGATCGGGATGATCGGGGCAGGCAGAGGAACGCGTGTTTCGACGCCGATGATTCCAGTGGAGTAGGAGTAGTATCCCAACCCCATTGTAAACACGATCAGAATTACTGCGTACCGGCTTAGAACGCCATTGTGCAAACCATCCGTGATCCAGCGGCTGAGTGTTGTCAGGGCGCCGATCACGGCATCAAAAATGACCTTCGCCTCGGGTCGGGGCAGGGCGTTCCACAGCTGTTCCCCTCTGCGGTGCAAGGCCAGCAAAACAAGACCGCCGGTTACCGCAACGATCGACATGTAAAGTGCCGGAGTAAACCCGTGCCAAAGTTTAAGCGAGTAGTAGGGTAGTTTTTCACCGCCGATCACAGAGCTTGATACTGCTGCAACCAGTGGTCCGACAACTGCATTCGAGTAGAGCCCGATCAGAACCACCAGAACAACAAGGAAAGCCGGGGCCAGCCACAGTCCGACCGGCGGATCATGTGGATGCGCCGGATAGTCATCCCGTTTCGGGCCAAGGAAAACATGCGATACAAAGCGGAAGGAATATGCCGCTGAAAACAATGCCGCCAAAACGGCCAAACCGGGAACAAGGTATTGGGAATTCAGCCAGGTTGTATGGACCGTTTCCTCTAACATCATCTCTTTTGACAAAAAGCCGTTCAGGGGCGGAATCCCCGCCATCGACAGCGCAGCGATCGTTCCAATGGCGAACGTTATCGGCATCAGATGCCTTAACCCGCCAAGCCGTTTGATATCGCGTGTATGTGCCTCGTGGTCCACGATACCCGCGGTCATGAACAGTGCCGCCTTGAAAGTCGCATGGTTTATGATGTGGAATATCGCCGCGACCACGGCGATCTTGGTTCCAAAACCCAGCAACATGGTCACAAGACCCAGATGGGAAACAGTGGAAAACGCCAGCAAAGCCTTCAGATCGTCCTTGAACAACGCGATCACAGCGCCGATCAGCATGGTCACCAATCCTGTAGTTGCCACGATGTAAAACCAGGCATCGGTTCCCGAAAGCACCGGCCACATCCGTGCCATAAGGAACAGTCCGGCCTTAACCATCGTGGCCGAGTGCAGGTAGGCCGAAACCGGTGTGGGTGCGGCCATTGCGTGCGGCAGCCAGAAATGGAACGGGAACTGCGCCGACTTTGTGAAACACCCCAAAAGGATCAGGATCAGCGCTGGCAAGTAATAGGGAGACGCCTGAATAAGCTCTTTGTTTTGAAGGATCACGCTTAGGTCAAATGATCCCACGATATTTCCAAGGATCAGCATGCCGGCAATCATCGCCAACCCGCCAGAGCCGGTAACAGCCAGCGCCATCCGCGCACCTTGCCGCCCTTCGGGCAAGTGTTTCCAATAGCCAATCAGCAGGAACGAACTGAGCGAGGTCAGTTCCCAAAAAACAAGCAGTAACAGAATGTTGTCGCTTAGAACGATACCAACCATCGCGCCCTGAAATAACAGGAGATAGGTGTAGAACTGGCCCATTGGGTCTTCGCGGGACAGGTAAAAACGCGCATACAAGATGATCAGCAGCCCAATGCCCAATATCAGCCCGGCAAACAAGAAACCCAGGCCATCCAACATGAAATTTGCGTTCAGGCCCAATCCCGGGATCCAGTCGAACCGGGCCGTGACCACCTCGCCTCGCATGACCGCAGGGGCGTGAATCAGCAATCCAGCAAAGGCGAGAAAGCTGGTAAGTCCAGCCGATGAAGCAGCTGCATTGCGGCCTGCTCGGATCAGAAGGGCCGGAAATACAGCACCTAAAAAGGGAAGGGCCGCTATGAGGAATAGGGACAAGTGCGATACTCCGGGCTGGGCGGTCAAATTTATACTGATTTTGTAAGGAAATTTTCGGGACTGTCCAGCAATTGCGGGAAATCTAAACTGAACTAAGGCCACCAAAGCGCGGAAAATTTTTAATTGGACAAGATGACATGAACTTGATCCTCGCGGGTAACCAATTTGAGGAAATGAACGTCCGGCTGTGATAAAACGATCTTCGATGAACAAGGGAAACGCGCGTGGAACAGAACGCTAACCGAACCCGTCGTTGGGTTTTGCTGGGTGGAGCTATGATTGTAGCGGGTGGAATCGCGGTCCGGCAGTATCGGCTGATACCACCGGATTATGTTGGCGAACGTCTGACCGTTCAGCAGGCTTATCAACAGGCGCAAACAGCAAGAATTGTTCTTTTGGATATCCGCACGCCCAACGAATGGCGCGCGACCGGGGTCGGCGAAGCCGCGCACCCGCTGGACATGCGACGAGATGATTTCATATCAGTTGTTACTGAACTGGTAGAGCAGGACAAAAGCAAACCAGTTGCCCTGATCTGCGCCCGGGGTGTGCGGTCAGCGCGAATGAGCAACCTATTGACCGAAGCAGGGTTCACCAACGTCATCGACGTGCCCGAAGGCATGCTTGGGTCTGCAACAGGCCCGGGATGGGTACGTGCCGGATTGCCGGTGTCTGAATACAAGGGAGGGGCATGATGTTTCGAACAATCTGGCTGGCGTTGCTCGTGGGAATTGCGGGTCCACCCGCATTGGCGGCCTGTGACGAGACTAACGGGATCTGTCAAATCGGGTCTGGCGAATACCGCATCGAGCTTCCAAATGCGGACAGCCCGCCGCTGGTCATCTTTCTTCACGGCTACGGCGGAAGCGGTGCCGGTACGATGAAAAACCGCGGCATGGTCGAGCCGTTGCTGGAGCGCGGATTTGCGGTGATGGCGCCAGACGGCGCGCTGCGAAATGGACGCAAAAGCTGGAATTTTTATCCCGGTTGGGAGGGGCGGGACGAAATCGCATTTCTGGCTGATGTTGTCGGGGACGTCATCGAACGCTTTGGCATTGACGGTGATCGGGTTGTTCTGGCCGGATTTTCGGCTGGCGGTTTCATGGTCAATTATCTGGCTTGCGACGTGCCTGACATGTTTTCGGCCTATGCTCCTGTTTCCGGTGGCTTCTGGCGGCCTCATCCCCAGGTTTGCAAAGGGCCGGTGCGTTTGTTCCACACCCATGGCTGGGCAGATAACGTTGTACCGATCGAAGGACGCTATCTGGGCGGTGGAAAATTCCAGCAGGGTGACATTTTTGCGGGTCTGGAAATATGGCGCAGCGCAATTGAATGCGCAGATAACATCCCGGATTCATTCGGAACAACCGGCCAGTTCATGCGACGGAAATGGTCGCAATGCGCAGATGGCAGCGCATTGGAGTTCGCGTTGTTCCCGGGAGGACACTCTGTGCCGAAAGGATGGGCCGACATGATGGCGGATTGGTACGCAGGGTTGCCCGGCGGCTGATCACTCTGCCGGAGTCATGGTTCCCTTACCGTCGATCAGGTTTTTCAACTCATCCCGGTGCCGTTTGGCAGATTTCGTGATTGCGGGCTCGTGAAAATCTTCTTTCATCCCCATCAGACGCCGGGCGGTACCAACCGAAACGCCGCTCAAGGCCGACAGCGGAACGGCCAGGACAAGACTGACGGCAATCGGGGCAAGCCAGACAGAGACCATTCCCGAGACGATGCCAATTGTCAGCAAAGCACCACTGATGGTTTCAAGCGCATGACAAATGGCCAAGGTTGGCAAGTTATAGGTCCCGCCATTCCGCGCCTGCGGCGACCATCCATTTTGCAGCCCAAAAATGGTGCGAAACACGGCGATCATCTGCTGCACCATCAGGATCGGCGCGTAGAGAACCGAAAGGACAACTTCGAACAGGAAAGAGACCGCGAACCTGCGCCCACCGCCAAAATCAGAGAACCGCACGCCACCAAGCGGCAATGCAGCAACGCCAAGAAACTTGGGCGCCAACAACATCGCGTACATTACAAGGATAATCAGCACATGGCGTGTTTCTGTCATCTCTGGCCATTGCGGGAACAGAGGATTGTCCGGGCTGAAATAGTGCAGAACTGACGCCTCCTTGCCCTGACCGATCAGCGCCCACATCAACAGCAACGCAAACCATAGCGGTGACATCAGGTATCCGGCGGCCCCGTGGAACATGTGAAAGCGCGATACCGGCCTGAACCCACGAGATCCAAGTAATTTTAGATGCTGCAGATTGCCCTGACACCAACGCCGGTCGCGCAGAACGTGGTCAATAAGAGTTGGCGGTGTTTCTTCATACGATCCGCGAATGCGGGGCAAAAACCGCACGCTCCAACCTGCGCGACGCAACAGACCAGCCTCGACAAAATCATGACTCATAATCAGCTTTTCCTGCCCGCCAATTGATCTGAGTTTGGGCAGACCGGCGCAGGTAGCAAAAGCCTTGGTGCGAATTATCGCGTTGTGTCCCCAGTAATTCCCTTCTTGCCCGCACCAGCGCGCAAGCCCCTCGGCAAATGCGATGCCGTAGACACCGTTCGCAAATTGTTGCATCCGGGCAAAAACTGATTGGGCACCAATCAGTTGAGGATAGCTTTGGATCAGGCCCGCGCCGGGGTCCTGGGCCAATTCGTCGGTGAGGCGGGCAATGGCGCGTCCTGTCATCAGGCTGTCGGCATCCAGCACCAGCATCGCATCCCAATCAGCACCCCAACGGCTGACCCAGTCGCTGA
>JBPCWT010000273.1:0-4469 GCA_051009255.1 Ruegeria sp.
GACAAGGTCATAAAATCGTGCGGGGCGCAGCCGCGGCAGCATGTTTATCTGCGCCCGACTCTCCACCTGAAACGTGCCCAGAGAGTCTCCCTGCTGCAGCATGGCATACGTCGCCTCATCTTCGTGAGGCAGGTTGGCCAGGGTGAAATCCTGCCGGTAATGGGTGCTGATCAGATCAAAACATTTTCGGATGCAGGACAGCATGCCCAGTGCCAGCACATCGACCTTCATGATCTTCAACTCGTCGATATCGTCCTTGTCCCATTCAATGAAGGTGCGGTCTTCCATCGCCGCATTGCCGATGGGAACGGTCTCAACCAATGCGTCTTCTGTTAGAATGAACCCACCCACATGTTGGGAAAGATGGCGCGGAAAACCGAGCAGTTCCTGGGTCAGCTCAATGGTACGTGCCAGATGCGGATCGCTCATATCCAGCCCGGCCTGCTTGATCTGGTTTTCGGGAATATCCTTGCCCCATGATCCCCAAACCGTTGAGGCCAGAGCCGTGGTGACGTCTTCAGTCAAGCCCATCACCTTGCCGACTTCACGCACGGCGGAGCGGGGGCGATAGGTGATGATGGTGGCAGCAATGGCGGCGCGATGGCGACCATAGCGGCGATAGATATACTGGATCACCTCCTCGCGCCGTTCATGCTCAAAATCGACGTCGATATCAGGTGGCTCACGCCGTTCTTCAGACAGGAACCGTTCAAACAACAGGCTGATCTTGGAAGGATCAACGGCGGTGACCCCAAGGCAATAACACACCGCCGAATTCGCTGCTGAGCCGCGCCCCTGACACAGAATATCCTGCTTGCGCGCCCAGGCGACAATGTCATGCACGGTCAGAAAATATTGCGCATAGCCAAGCTTGTCGATCAGCGCCAATTCCTTCTCGATCGTGGCGCGTACATCATCGGGCAAGCCGTCGGTGTAAAAGGTTTTCGTTCCTGCCCATGTCAGGTCTTCCAGATGCTGCTGCGCGGTCTTGTGAGGCGGTACCGGTTCATTGGGGTAGTGATAGGACAGCTCATCCAGCGAAAACCTGCAGCGCGCAGCGATCTCCTGTGTGGCCTCAATGGCAGCTGGAAACCGGGCAAACAGACGCGCCATTTCTGCCGCTGGTTTCAGATGGCGTTCTGCATTTTGAAGCAATCGAAAGCCGGCAGTTTCAAGCGTACACTTTTCACGAATACAGCTGATTACATCCTGCAGCGGGCGGCGCTTGGGATGGTGGTAGTGAACATCATTTGTGGCCACCATCGGGATGGCCAGCCGCTGCGCCAGTTGATTCAATACATTAAGACGTCGCCGGTCGTCTCCCATATACAAGACATGCGCAGCCAGCCAGACCGAACCGGGTGCCATTTGAATCAATTTTTTCAAACTGCCTTCAAACCTTTTGTTTTTACTGTCCTTTTCATTTTTACTTTTGAAGTTAGGCAGTTGAATCACATTCTCATTTACTTGATTCACTTTGTGAACATCGGGTTGCTCTGTGCCATATTCTTCAGGCGCCAGGGCGATGACAACCTGCCCTTCAAGCGCCTCTTCAAGATCGTCGAACCACAGGTGGCATTCCCCTTTCTGTGCCCGCATCTTGCCCTTGCTCAATAAGGAGCACAGCCGCCCCCATGCCATTCGGTTGGTCGGATAAAGAAGGCAGGAAAATGCTGGCGGAGCATCCGCAAATTCGCTCTCGCTCAGCTTTTCATTACGCCCATTTTTTTGGCGAGGAACAAACCCATGGGGCACCGTATCGATACGTGCGCCGACGATCAGGTTCAGGCTGGCGTCTTTCGCCGCCGCATGGGCGCGCACAACGCCGGCCACTGTGTTGCGGTCCGCAATGGCAAGGCCCGTAAGCCCCAGGTGCCGCGCCTGTTCCACCAGTTCTGCAGGATGGGACCCACCCCGCAAAAAAGAAAAATTCGTCGCACACTGCAACTCCGCATAAGGCGGCGGCGGCGAGGTACGGCGTTTGCTCTGGAACGGAATCGGTTCACTCATAATACTTCCTCCTCATCCATCCTTTCGGGGGGCTTTTGCCACGAGTTGAACTCTCGGCAGGGCAATGCATTTACCACCTCGCTCAGGCTCCAAACACGCCATGGACGAACCATTGCGGTGCTTTGCCGTCGCCATACAGGCCTTCGCGAAACAGCCAGTAGCGGCGGCCTTCGGTATCCTCGACTTCATAATAATCGCGGATAGCTGTGCCGCGCGGCCCTTCGCGCCACCATTCAGGCGCAATCCGTTCAGGGCCACGGGCGCGGGTGATCTGGCGTGGCACCCGCCGCCAGCGAAAATGCAGCGGCGGCCCGTCCGGTACCTGGGCGGTCACATCTGCGGCTTCGGGTGCATCAAACAAACGAAAAGGGCGTGAAGTCGTACGGAAGACGGTTTCGGCTTCCACCTCCTGCCATTGCTGAACCGCCTGGCCTGCAGAACTGGCGCTGATCATCCGCCAGGCCCGTTCGGGCACATGGCTTTTGACTGGCGCCGCATAGGTAATATTGTTCTCGCCAAACCGGTTGGACAGGCGGTCCACGAGGCTGGACAATTCCGCAGCCAATGCCTCATTTGCTGCAGAGGCGCGGGTGTCGGTGACCAATGTAATCTGTTTGGCGTCGACAGTATCGCAATCGGCAGCTTCCAGCAGGAAACCATCAATCCCGTAGCCGGGGTCAATCTGGTCCAACTTGTCCTCAAACAGGCGCAGCACGTGAGCCCGCTCGCGTGAGGCGCGCGACAGACGAACGGCTACGGCAGATGACCCGCCATCGGTATGAAAGGCGGTCAACCGCCAAGTCCTTGCCCCCTGTGTTGCGGTTTCCATGCGTGTGGCAAGGCGCGAAAACAAGTCCTCAAGGGCAAATCTTATGGCGGTTATATCCAGCGCTGGTTCAGGGCAGGGCATGGGGGCCCGCCAGGGAGGTGCCGGGCGCAGAGGGACCAGGGGTTCATGAATGGCGCCTGTAAACTGGTCAACGCGCAGTTGCACGCTCCGGGCATCGCTTTTGGCGCGAAAACGCCGCTCCAGCGCCTGACGGGGAACCCGTACCACGCTGTGAACCGTCTTCAGCCCAAGCCGCCGCAGCAGGATAGTGCGGTCACTCTCCAGTCTGAGTGCTTCAACGGGCAGGGCCGAAGCCAGGGCTTGGGCATGGTCCATGTCTTTGGCAATCACGAAACCATGGTCATAAACGGCACAATGGCGCGCGAGCGCATGGGCGGCTCCGGGGGTGGGGGCCAATGCAGCATAGGCAGTGAATCCCATGCGGTTCAGTCGCTGCTGACAATCGCGGATCATTTTATCCTCACCGCCAAACAGATGGGCGCAACCGCTCGTGTCCAGCAGAAGGCCAAAATCCTGTGCGCCCGTATCAAAGGCTGCCGTATCGTCCAGGGCCGTGATCGGACTGTAGCGGCCAGCCCACAAGGCCAGGCGCTCCAGCATGTCATGATCGGCTTCAGGTTGTGCCTGTTCAACTGCAACCAGCGGGCAGGCGGCACGGGCATCTGTCAGCATCTGCCCGACATGGGCGCCGGCCTGTTGTGCTGCGCGGTTGGTGGCGGTTATGCGGGTGCCGCGCACCCCGTGTTCAACCAGAACGAACGGTTGCGTTGCGGTCCCGGCGGCATTCTCGAGCCTGTCATTGTCAGGTCCGGTCTGATGGTTATTGAATCTGGCTATATGGCGTTTGGCTTTCCAGTGCCGTTCCAGGGCGAAATGGGGAAACCAGATGGAAAGTATGCGTCTCATGGTTCCAGGTTGCTTTCAGGGGTTGGGCCAGGGTTGGGTTCAGCGCCGCATTGCCGCCACGGGCGCGCGAAAGGATGATGGACCAGGCTGCAAAGCCCGGTCCTTGCGGGTCCAGCGGGTCCGGTGGTCCGGCAATCGGGGCAATACGCCAGCGGGTTGCGGCAGCTGATGCGCCAATTGTATTGCCGGTATTGAGAATGAGACACGGCACATGGCTTTCCTGGGCCGCCAGTGTGAGGCGCCGGGACGCAGTAAAATCCGGGGCCGGGCCTTCCCCGACCACAGCCGCAACACGCGGCACCCGCACACACTCCTCCAGCACAAGGGCAAGATCACGGTCTTTTGGAACCCGGACAAACAGCAACTGTTCGGGAGAAATCGAACTGCCCAGCAGGCCGGGCGCATAAATGCGACCATATTCGCGCGCGTTAAAGGCGGTCTGGCACCAGACAACCGGCCCGCGCTGCAACCGTTCATCAGACAGTCGTTGCAACAGGGCAAAGATGAAGCCGGCCACCTGGGGCACATCGGTTTTGATCAGCGGTGCAAAATCATGGCAGGCATTGCAGGGCAGGGCGCTGCTGCCGTCAGTTTGCAAGGGCAGGGCGGCATCAAGGTCAGCCAACCCAAATAGCCATGCCGCAGGCTGGCTTCCACCGGCGGCGCCGGCGGAAAACCGTTTGGTGCGCCCTTCAATGCGCTC
>JBPCWT010000274.1:0-7598 GCA_051009255.1 Ruegeria sp.
GAACCACCCGTTTGCCATGAACATCGGGTAAATCACTGTTTCGTCCGGAAGCTTGGACAGCACTTCTTCCAGTCGGCTTGGGGTTGCCAGAGTTGCAGAATGGACAGAAACCCGCTTGGCAGCTGAATCGACCTGTCGCGCGAAATCCGCAAGTGCGGCCTCTGCCGGAGCGGGATCAGAAGGTTGACCATGTGCAACAATCAAGGCGTGGGGCATTTTGGGTTCCTGAAGGGTTCATCGAAAGATGTCGTGCGGGCCAGCAATGTCAATCCGCCAAGTGACGAGTATGGCTAACCCAACAGCGTCAGCCACATCCAAACGGTAAATATGGACGCGCCTGTCCCGATCAGAACAGACGAGGCCGCAACCCGCTTTGCGCGCCCATAAATGTTGGCAAAGATATAGGCATTGAATCCAGGCGCCATAGCAGCATTCAGAACACCGGAACGGAACAAATCTTGCGGCAGGGAAAAGGCTTTGCCGAATACCCAAACTAGGATGGGTTGCAGCAAAAGAGAGACTGCGCAGACATATGTAATTGTGCGCAGATCGCCCTCGGGCCGGTACTGAACAAGAACACCGCCCAATGCAAAAAGCGCACCGGGCAGGGCGGCGCGGGTAATCAGCGCCAGCGCGTCATCCACAACTACGGGCAATGTTGCGCCCGAGATGTTCACGATAAATCCCAAAGCGATGCCAAGTATCAGAGCGTTCTTGAACATCGCTGACAAAACGGATTGGACCATGCGGCCACCGCCTTGGCCGCGATTTCGCATGACCTCCATCACCGTTATGCCAACGCCGTAGCAAAACGGAGAATGAAAAGCGATAATCGCGTAATTTCCAGTCAGGTTTTCAGGACCATAAGCGCGCTCGGTAATAGGAAGACCCAGCAAAACCGTGTTTGAAAACAAGCAGCAAAACCCAATCGCAACACAGTCCTCCCAATCGCGGCGAAAGATTAGTCGCGCTCCGGCCATCCCCGCAATGAAACACAGTGCCGCCGCCGTATAGAAGCTGGCAAGTAGGCGAGGGTCAAAGCTGTCGCCAAGGTCCAGATTTGCGATAGCACGGAACAACAAACAGGGAATTGCAAAGCCTTGCGTGAACTTCATCAGGCCATCAATGTGGATTTCCTTGAAATATCCGGCCTGGGTTGCTGCGTATCCAGCACCGATAACCAGAAAGACAGGTAGAATGACGTCGATCAGGGCTTGGATCATGACGCCACCGGATCCACGGTTTCGGACGTTCTATCCCGCGATATGACCGGATCGGGTTTCAGCAGGCAATCCTATAATATGTGGCGGATCACCATGCCGTCGAAGGCTGGGGTAATGTAATCCGGCGTTTCTGCATCGACCGTGGCATAATCCAGGTCAATATGCATGTTTGTTAAAATTGCGTGTTTTGGGCTTAGTTGTTCGATCCAGCCCAGTGTCTTTTCCAGATGGGCGTGTGTCGGATGGGGCGACCGGCGCAAGGCGTCGATAATAAGGTAATCAAGCCCTTCCATTATTTGCCATGCATCATCATAAATTTCTGCAACATCTGGTAGGTACACCAAGTTGTTCATACGAAAACCCAGTGAATCAATCGAGCCGTGATTGACTTTGAAAGGATGGAAGGGGATCGGGCCGCCGGGACCATCCACTTCGAACGGGCCATCAATAGTTTTGAGGTCGAGGATCGGTGGATATGGCGAACCTTCTGGCTGAATGAAAGCATATCCGAAACGACCCAGCAGCGCGTTCTGCGTATCGCCATCAGCCCAAACCGGAACGCGAGAGCGCATGTTGAACACGATCATCCGCAGATCGTCGATACCGTGCACATGGTCGGCATGAGAGTGGGTATAGACAACACCGTCCAGTCGTCCGGTCCCGGTGTCCAGCAGTTGACCGCGCATGTCCGGTGTGGTGTCGATCAAGACGCTAGTGGTTCCTTCGGGACCATTCCTTTCAACCAACATTGAACAACGCCGACGAATGTTCTTTGGGTTCTGGGGGTCGCAATCGCCCCAATGTCCGCCCAAACGCGGCACCCCGCCGGAAGAGCCGCAGCCAAGAATGGTACAGCGCAATTCACTGGTCATGCGGCGACCTTGTATTCAGCGGCTTTGGTAAAAAGGCGGTCGAAATTTGCCTGAGTCTGTGCGGTGAATTCGGTGTAATCCATCCCATAGATTTCCGCTCCTTTTCGGGCGGTATGAGCGGTATAGGCAGGTTCGTTCCGTTTGCCTCGGAATGGTGGCGGTGCAAGATATGGCGCGTCAGTTTCCACTAGGATGCGGTCAACAGGCGCTGCAGCAAAAATATCGCGCAGTTCCTGGCTTTTGGGGAAGGCTGCGATGCCGGACATGGACAGGTAAAATCCCAATTCCAATGCAGCCATGGCCAATTCCGCTGATGATGAAAAGCAATGCATGACACAAGAGTAGGGCGCGTTGCGAAACTCTTCTGTCAGAATGCGGGCCATGTCGTTGTCGGCTGCACGCGAATGGATAATCAACGGCAAGCCGGTTATTTGAGCGGCCTCGATATGGACGCGCAGCGATTGCTTCTGTAGCTCGGCGCTGTCGGCAGTATAGTGATAATCCAGCCCTGTTTCCCCAATGCCCACAAACTTTGGATGCGCGGTCATTGCAACCAGCTCGTCAACCGTTGCCAGGGGTTCGTCAACAGCACTCATCGGGTGCGTGCCTGCCGCGTAAAACACAGGTGTAAAGGATTCAGCAATTGCGCGGACGGACGGTTCGTTTCTCAGACGGGTACAGATTGTCACCATCCGCGTCACTCCTGCCTCTGCAGCACGAGAGACAATTTCATCCAATTGACCTTCGAAATCCGGAAAATCCAGATGGCAGTGGCTGTCAGTGATTTCCGGGGTGATATTGCTGTCGCTCATCTGTTCAGACCGGCGGTTTCCTGTATTTTAAACACCGTATCTAGGACCAGGGCCGCAGGGTCAAGGTTCACCGCTTGCCCGTGACGCCCGCGGGATGTGATCACCGCCGCCACTTCGGCCCAGTTCCTCGCCTGTTGCGGTGAGGTAGAGAGGCGGGACATGATGGCCGCCTCGTTTGGTGCAGCTTCGGGCACCGGCGGTGTTCCGGTTGCACCGGTCAGCGCCAGTCGCGACAGTAACACGTCGATCAATGTCAAAAGCAATTCAAAACGTTCTGCCGCGCCGCGCTGGGCGGCTGCTTCTGCCAAGGCGAGCGCCCTTTGCCGATCCAGACGCGGAAGCGTACCCAGGATGGCAATCAGTTCAGCATAGATATCCAGCCCACCAAGATTGATCAGCCGTATGGCATTACCAACCGACCCTGAAGCCAACGTTGTCAGATGGTCGTCGTTGTCAGGCAAAGTTGCACCCGCTTGCACAAGTGCCTCGTGCATGTCGGCGGTCCTTAGTGGGGACAGTCGCAATGTGCGGCAACGGGACCGGATTGTCGGCAACAGACGCGTTGGTTGATGAGATACAAGCAACAGCGTTGTTCGGGCAGGTGGTTCTTCGAGCATTTTCAGCAGTGCGTTTGCGGCATTGACGTTCATCTCGTCTGCCGTATCCACGATCACAACGCGCCGACCACCGTCGGCTGCGGATAACCCGAAGAAACGTCCAAGCTTACGGATGTCTTCGACTACAATTTCATTCCGCATCTTGCCCTTGTCATTCACCGTTCTGATGATCGATGCCAACCCGGGTTCGGCCCCGGCAAGAATACGGTGCGACACCGGGTGCTCAGGCGAAACATCCAACGTATCGAACGCAGGTGGCGCATCGAACAGCTTATCTGAGCCCTCGGCCGGTGTTGCAAGCAGAAATCGGGCAATGCGATATGCCAGTGTGGCCTTGCCTACACCGCGCGGTCCTGTCAGCAGCCAGCCATGATGCAGACGGTCAGAATTAAAGGCTGCAAGAAATGACTGTTCTGCAGCTTTCTGCCCAAACAACCGTACAGTTTCACGCGGATGGGGTGCGCCTGGCGCCTGATCCGGGGGTGGGGTTTCGTCGCTCATTTGTGCCTATCGCAATGCTTGCATCACGATATCTGTCACATCCATTGCAACGCTGTCCATGTCTCTGTTGCCGTCAATGACCCGAAACCGGCCAGAGAATTCTTTTGCCAATGCCAGGAAGCCGGCCCGCATTTGGCGCTGCAGTTCGGGCCCAAAATCTTCGAACCGTTCTTCGCTGCCCTGACGGCCCTTTGCGCGGGACAATCCGGTGTCAGGGTCCATATCAATTAACAGAGTCATGTCGGGCGCTCGCCCGATCATAAGGTTATGCAACTCATCAACCATTCCCCGCAAATCACCACGGGACAATCCCTGATACATTCGCGTGCTGTCGGCGAATCGATCGCAAACAACCACTTTGCCATTGGCCAGCGCTGGTTCGATCGTGCGTTCCAAGTGGTCGCGTCGGGCAGCGGTGAACAACAGGATTTCTGTTTCCGCCGACCAACGTTCAGGATCACCCTCCAAAACCAAACGACGAATTTCTTCGGCGCCGGGGGACCCACCGGGTTCGCGGGTCAGAATCACGTCCCGACCGATTGATTGCAAATGCTCGGCCAGCAGCCTGGCCTGAGTGGACTTGCCCGAACCATCGATGCCTTCGAAAGTCAAAAAAATTCCGGAGTGGCTCACATCGCACCCTGTGGGCGGTTGATAATGTCTTTGGCCAAAATGCTGCCGACGGTCATCATCCTCACGACAAATCCGCCTTCGGCCACGGATTCAACGGCGACGAGCGGTCTTCTGATCTCGGGTAAACCCTCGGGTTCGATGACGAGTTCGGCCAGTTGCTGGCCTTTGGCCACAGGCGCATCGATCGGTCCCTGATAGACAACCTCGGCCTTGACGTTATCGCCGCCCAGAACGGGAAAAAGCAGGTTCAGATCCTGCTCAGGGACCAACCCCACGGTTTTTTCCGCCCCCATCCAAATCTGGGCTTCGGCTATGGGCGTTTCCGCTGTCGCAACTGTCCTCTCGACAAAATTTCGAAACGACCAGTTAACCACGGCCTCAGCCTCCTCTGCGCGGCGAGATGTGCTGTCCAGACCGGTGAGAACGAAAATGACCCTTCGATCACCCTGTTTGGCCGAACCAACAAGCCCATATCCAGCTTCGCTTGTATGCCCAGTTTTCAGGCCGTCCGCACCGATATCAAGTTTCAGAAGTGGATTGCGATTTCGTGCGTTCGAGGGCGCCCTTCCATCAAACCCGAACTCTAGTTCTGCAAACATCGGATAGTATTCGGGGAAATCCGTGATCAAGTGATCTGCAAGAGTTGCAAGATCGCGAACGGACATCATGTGACCCGCGGCTGGCCAACCGTTCGAGTTAATGAAATTCGAGTTGTTCATTCCCATCTGTTTCGCACGCTGAGTCATGTAGCGTGCAAATCCTGCCTCGGTTCCATCAGGGCTTAACGCTTCGGCGATTACCACGCACGCGTCATTGCCGGACAGAACGATAATGCCGCGCAACAAATCTTCGACGCTAACCCGATCCTGAGTGTTCAGGAACATCGTCGACCCGCCATAGCTCATCGCGTGTTCTGAAACGGGCAGCGTTTCACCCATGGTCAGACGGCCATCACGCAATGCTTCGAACGCAACAAACAATGTCATCAGTTTTGACATTGATGCCGGAGGCAAAGGTTGATCCGCGTTTTTGGACAACAAGACCGTGCCTGTCTTTTGGTCAAGTACATAGGCAGCCCGCGAGGTCGTGTCGAAGGCCTGTGCCGGTAGCGCCAAAAGCCCAAGCACCAAAGCAAGTGTCGTAGATCGCAGCAAAGATAGCATCACAGCCTCTTTCTTAGTTCTTTACGATATATGCATCGGCAAAGCCGATTTTCTTCACCTTGTTTAACATATCCTGACGTTCGGCTCCTGTCGCAGCCGGTCCAACCAGTACCCGCCAAACGGTTTTGTCACCCCTTGCCAGCGGGCGCACATCAGCCTTCAGACCGCTTTTCCGAATTTTTTCTGCCGCCGTATTGGCGTTGGCCTCTACTTCAAATGTTCCCACCTGAATGTACGGCTTGGCCGGGACCGAAGTGCTTTTTGCACTTTGGGCCGATGCTGCTTGGGTGGACTTTGGCAATACAGTGGGTTCAGCCGCATCGATTGCTGCCGCAGCTCCGGCAATTGGATCCAAGGGCGTTTCGGTTATTTCGTCGCTGCTTTTCTTCTGCCACCATTTTTTCTTGGCTGGTTCGTCTGATGGGGCGTCTGGGACGACTGTGCTTTGAACAGTTGCGGTTGCCGTCTCTGCGGTTGCCTCCGCGGCTTTCGCGGTTGTCGCAGCCCCAGCTGCCGCAGCACCTGCAGCGGCAGTGGCCGAGTCGTCAACCGGCTTTTTCTGCCACCATTTGCGCTTGGGCTGTTCTTCGGTTTGTGTGTCGTCAGTTTCGGCGGAGTCCTTATCCGAAGCCGGCGCATCAGCGTCTTCGTCAGCTTTTTCGATAAGCACCGGGGTTACTTCTTCTGGAACAGGTTCTTTTTTGATTTCTTCCCGTCTCAGCGCGACGACGTGCAGTTTTGTTGGCGCCCCGGCCAACATACCAAGCTGGTCGGCTGCTGCTGATGACACTTGCAACAACGGGCCGGGCTGTGCGCGCTCGCGTCGGAAAAGAGCGCCCACCACTTTTTTGTTGTTGGTTGTGTTTTCGATGACAACGCGTTCGGGCTGCTGAACATCCGGATGTGCAACCCAGATACCCCCAAGCGAAGGCCGTCCATCCCAAAGCGCGGCCTCGGTGACTTCAAAGACATCTGGGGCCTCAACATCTTTCTGGCTGGACGAGCTGCTAGCCAGGGAAAAGTTGGTGTTGTCGGGTTTTTCTTCGGTCGAGGTCTGCGTGCCAGCCCCTTCTTCACATGCGGATAATGTGGTTAACACCAAGGCCAGAACCGCGAAATTGTACGGTCCCACGCGTGTGCCTGTTGCTCGATTCATTTTTTAATCCCTTGCCTGAAAGGGTCCCGCTACAGAGCCCCGCCGCCGATCAGCTGGTTCTTGACGCCAGTCTCTCTCGGTCTTTCGTCGGATCATAACGTGGCCCATTGGCTATGGAAAGCCCACTGCCGGTCCTTCGGCAAGTTTTCCCTCTTTGTGTCTTGCCACCGGTTCGACTTGGCCTTAGACCGCTTCCTGCGCCGGGGAGGTGGCAGAGTGGTCGAATGCGGCGGTCTTGAAAACCGTTGAACGTGAGAGCGTTCCCAGGGTTCGAATCCCTGTCTCCCCGCCACTTTTCAATGACTTAGCGGATTTGGGCGACACGTCGCGCAAGCCACCATTTGCGTTTCATTTGCATTACAACAGCCCTCATCCCCGCCGCAGGCTGTCGTGTGTCTGTAAGAAGTTCTTTTTGAAATGTCATCAGCGACGGCTCCCCGATCGTTGTGTCAAAGAAAAAAGGCCTTGCAATGCAGCAAGGCCTTTTTGCGAACAGTTGCCATCGAGGGAAACGACTAACGGCTCATAGCATACCGAACTTCACAAATAGAAGTTTCGATTAAAACCTGTAGTCGGCTGTCAACTTCCAAACACTGTAGGTCGTGTCAAAGTACCGAGTAG